>JAQGKG010000299.1 GCA_028290245.1 Devosia sp.
CGGTGACAACCTGGGCGGCAGCCACGACGCCGACGGTGGTCGGAGCAATGATGGCCTTGAGATTCGGATAGGCGGCGATCAGGCCCTTGGCTTCATCGGTCGACTTGACCGAGTCATCGTCGCCATAAACGGTTGCGACGAGGTTAATGTTGGCGAACTTCTCGGGCAGTGCAGCCTTGGCAGCTTCGATCCAGGCATTCTGGTTGGTCGCGGTCGAAGCGGCCGACAGGATTGCCACATCGCCGCCTTCAGGCAGGTAATCGGCAGCCAACTTGATGATGGTCTCGCCGATCAGGTTGGTTTCGGACGGGTTGAGGTGGATCTGACGGCCGGCTTCGGCAACGCCGGAGTCGAAAGACACGACCTTGATGCCGCGTTCCATAGCCTTCTGCAGCGCAGGAACCAGGGCGTCGGGATCGTTGGCGGAGATGGCGATGGCGTCGACCTGCTGGGCGATCAGCGAGTTGATGACTTCGATCTGGGCTTCGGCGGTCGCGGCGGTCGGGCCGGTATAGATGACTTCGATGCCACCGATCTCGGCCGCAGCTTCCTGCGCACCCTTGTTGGCAGCGTCGAAGAAGCCGTTACCGAGCGACTTGACGACAAGCGCGATGCGGGTCTGGGCGTAGGCTGGAGCGGCGAGCAGCACTGCGACGGCAGTGGTGGTAGCCAGGAGCTTGATGAGTTTCATTCGGTAGATCCCTCCCTGGGACGTTCTGGTCTGTCCTTCTCAGGCAACCGTTGCTTGACGGTCGATCTGAGCACTTGTCTCCGCCACGATGAGCCGCACGCCTGCCGTTTCCAGCATTTGGCGGTCTTCGTCACGGATGCCGCTATCGGTGATGACAGCGGTAATTCGGTCGAGCCCACACAGGATGAGGCTCGATCTCCCCGAAAACTTTGATGAGTCGGCCAAGACGATCAGCTCGTCCGCCTGGCCGATCAGCCCGAGCTCGGACTGCACGACCATCGGATCGGCTTCCATCAGGCCGTGCGGGCCAATGCCCTGGCAGCCAATGAACATGCGCTTGGCGTAAAAGTGCGATGCCACCACGCCGCCAAATGGCGACAGGATGACGTTCTGCTCGCGATAGACGGTGCCGCCAGGAATAACGACGGAGTTGCGCGAGTTGTGGATGAGGAATTCGGCGATGCCGAAGCTGTTGGTGAACACCGAGAGCCGGCGGCCCGTCAGGTGATGCACCATCTGGTAGGTGGTGGTGCCGCCATTGATGATGATCGGCTCGCCGTCGCGGCAAAGCTCGACGGCAGTGCGGCCGATGGCGCGCTTCTGAGCGATGTTGAGCGTTTCGTTGACGGAAAATGGCCGGCCCATGAGCGCTGCCTGCTCAGGTGGGTTGACCGCCTCGGCACCGCCGCGCACCCGGCGCAGCTTGCCCTGCACGTGGAGGGCCGCAATGTCCCGACGAATGGTGGCTTCGGAGGAGCCCGTGACTTCGCAGAGTTCGCCAACAGTCACCACTGGCCGTGTCTGAACGGCTGCGACGATCACTCTCTGGCGTTCTGTTTCGTGCAAGGCTGCTATCTCCCTGGCGCATTCCTTCCCATCCATTTCGATCAGTGTCAATCATCAAACCGTCAACTTCAAAAGACGAAAGCGTCATATGCGCGGTTGTGACCGTTTATGATTGACAGTGCTGATCGATCGTGGCCATCTCCGGCCGAATAATCAAAGCCCACTACTACCCTCTGGGAGGAGTCTCATGTCCACTTCCGCGCCCAAGCGCCTCGCCAATCTTTGGGATGATGCCAAGGCTGCCGCCATGAGCGAGCCCGAACGCCTCGTCTATCGTTCCAACCTGCTCGGCAGCGACAAGCGCGTCACCAATTACGGTGGCGGCAACACCTCATCCAAGATCATGCAGAAGGACCCGCTGACCGGCGAGACCGTCGAAGTGCTGTGGGTCAAGGGCTCGGGCGGCGATAGCGCCTCGATCAAGCTCGATGGCTTTTCGACGCTTTATATGGACAAGCTGCGGGCGCTGAAGGGCCTGTATCGCGGCGTCGAATTCGAAGATGAGATGGTGGGCTACCTGCCCCACGCGACGTTCAACCTGAACCCGCGCGCCGCTTCGATCGACACGCCGCTGCATGCCTATGTGAACCATGCCTATGTGGACCACATGCACCCTGACGCGATCATCGCCATCGCTGCATCGGTCAATTCGAGGGAACTGACCCAGCAGATCTTTGGCGACAGCATCGGCTGGCTGCCATGGAAGAAGCCGGGCTTTGAGCTCGGCCTGTGGCTGGGCAAGTATTGCGAAGAGAACCCCAATTCCAAGGGCCTGATCCTCGAGAGCCACGGGCTGTTCACCTGGGGCGACACGCCCAAGGAATGCTACGAAACGACGATCTTGATCATCAACCAGGCCATCGAGTGGTTCGAGCAGCAGACTGAAGGCAAGACCATCTTTGGTGGCGAAGCCGTTGCGTCGCTGCCGGTCGATGAGCGCCGCGCCATCGCTGCCAAGCTGATGCCAAAAATTCGCGGGTTGATCTCGGCTGACAGCCACAAGCTGGGCCATTTCGATGACTCGGCTGCGGTGCTGGAATTCGTCAACTCGAAGAACCTGCGGCCTCTTGCTGCTTTAGGCACCTCGTGCCCCGACCATTTCCTGCGCACCAAGATCCGTCCGCTGGTGGTCGAGTTCGATCCGGCGAACCTGGATGTCGATGCCGTCCTCGCCAAGATCCCCGACGATATCGCTGCCTATCGCGTCGACTACCAGGCCTATTACGACCGGTCCAAGCACGACAATTCGCCTGCCGTGCGCGATCCGAATGCCGTGGTGTACCTGATGCCGGGCGTCGGCATGTTCACCTTTGCCAAGGACAAGGCGACCGCCCGCATTTCCGGCGAGTTCTATGTCAACGCCATCAACGTGATGCGTGGCTCGTCGACCGTGTCGGAATATCAGGGCCTGCCCGAGCAGGAAGCCTTCGACATCGAATATTGGCTGCTTGAAGAGGCCAAGCTCGCCCGCATGCCCAAGCCTAAGTCGCTGGCCGGGCGGATTGCCCTCGTGACCGGCGGCGCTGGCGGCATTGGCAAGGCAACCGCCATCCGGCTGCTGCGCGAAGGCGCCTGCGTCGTGCTGGCCGATATCGACCAGACCGCGCTCGACGCTGCCACCGAAGAACTCAGCGGCGTGTTCGGCAAGGACTTCGTCCGTCCGGTCAATATCAACGTCACCAAGGAAGAGCAGGTCATCTCCGGCTTCGCCCATGCGGTGGTGGAATTTGGTGGCGTGGACATCCTGGTGTCCAACGCCGGTCTCGCCTCCTCGGCTCCGATCGAAGAGACGACGCTGGAACTGTGGAACAAGAACATGGACATCCTGTCCACGGGCTATTTCCTGGTTTCGCGCGAAGCGTTCCGGCTGTTCCGCAAGCAGGCGATCGGTGGCAACGTGGTGTTCGTGGCGTCCAAGAACGGGCTCGCCGCTTCGCCCAACGCCTCCGCCTATTGCACTGCCAAGGCGGCCGAAATTCATCTGGCACGATGCCTGGCGCTGGAAGGCGCCGAGGCGCAGATCCGCGTTAACGTCGTCAATCCAGACGCGGTGCTGCGTGGCTCCAAGATCTGGGCCGGCGA
>JAQGKG010000309.1 GCA_028290245.1 Devosia sp.
AACAAGACCTATGAGTCCGGGCCGATGGGCGATCGCCTGCGAAATTCGTTCATAGCTTATCTGAGGCCGTCTCAAGGTAATATGCGAACAACGCAGAAAACCCTAATCTTGATCCCGCAACAGTGACTTAGTCCGAAACTGTAGGATCGCTGTCGGCTTCATTGCCGCGGCATCACCACCTAATCCGCCGTCGATTACCCCAAGTTTCATAACAGCGCTTCCACGCCCAACTTGGTCAACAACCGTGTTTAATCAAGGAGCGGAAACACCTTGCGAATGCGCTGGTCCCTCAGCCACAGCGCAACCCACACCGCCACGCCGAGATAAACACTGAATAGCGTGTGGCTAAACAGCGGATTGTCCACCCGCAAATTGGCCGCCAGCGCACCACCCAGCAGCCCCGTCGTCAGCACCGCCCCGAGCAAAGCCGTGCGCGGAATGAGAAACAGCACCACGCAGCCGACCTCGATGCAGCCGATCAGCACCAGATACTTCAGCGGCCATTCAACCACCGCCATCGCATCCGTCGCCGCCGAAATACCCATGAACTTCGGCGCCGCCGATGCAATCGCCAGAAACAGCCCGATCAACCCGCTTAATACCCAACCTGCAATCTTCATCGTCAGTCCCCCAGGCAGCCCAGCGCCCCTCATGACCTTACCACGATCCAATCGCGGCCTTTTCGACACCTCCATACCGAAAGGCCCATTCAACGTCACTCAGCCATCGCATGCGCCCGTTCCAGCGCCTTTTCCTCGTCCGTCTTCGGTCGGGCCGACTTCTTCGGCCCGCGCAGGAGCAGCACTAGGGGAATGGCCGCAAGGCTCAGCAGCAGCATCAGCCAGAAGTCATCGAGATAACTCAGCATAGCCGCCTGCTGTGTCACCAGCCCGTTCATGATTGCCACGGCCTGGGCGCTGCCGGCCAACAGGCTCGGCATCTGGTTGATGACGTTCTGCGACGTCGCAGTCAGCCGCTCGGCCAGTTCCGCGTGGTTCACCTGCATCATGTTGGACAACACCGCCGTCACCAGCGAAATGCCCACGCCGTTGCCCATGTTGCGCACCAGCGCGAACATCGAAGTCGCATCAGCGCGATACTTCGGCGAGATCGTCGCGAAGGCCAGCGCCTGCAGCGGCACGAACAGAAAGCCCATGCCGAAGCCCTGGATAATGCCCGTCGTGACCACCGGCCAATAGTCCATCTGCAGGCTGAAACTGGTCATGCCATACAGCGAATAGGCCATGCAGCCGATACCAAACAGCATCAGCAACCGCGGATCGACCTTGCCGATCAATCGTCCCACCACCACCATCGACAACAGCGTCGCCACGCCACGCGGCGCCATGATCACGCTGGAGAAAATGACCGGGTAGCCCATCAGGTTCTGCAGCATTGGCGGCAGCAGGGCCAGGCCCGAAAACAGCGAGATGCCAACGAGGAACATCAGCACGGATGCCAACGAGAAGTTCAAATCCTTGAAGATGCGCAGGTCGAGGAACGGGTTTTCTGCCGTCAGGCAATGCACCACGAACACCCACAGCCCGGTGATCACCAGCCCAAGCTCGATCCAGGTTTCCATCGATGAAAACCAGAAGTTGTCCGCGCCGCGGTCGAGCAGCAATTGCAACGCACCCACACCGAGCGCCAGCATGCCAAAGCCAAAGAAGTCGAAGCGTCGCCGCTTTATCTCCGTGTCTGGCATGAAGACGAACAGCATGAACACGGCGATCACGCCCAGCGGCAGGTTGATCAAAAACACCCAGCGCCAGTCAAAGCTCTCGGTCAGCCAGCCGCCAAGCGTTGGCCCAATGATCGGCGCCACCATGATGCCCATGCCATAGATGGCCATGGCCTGCCCGATGCGCTCCTTGGGATTGATGTTGAGCAACACCGTCTGCGCCAGCGGCGCAATAACCGCGCCGAACACGCCCTGCAGCACGCGGAACATCACCATTTCGGGCAGGCTCGTCGCGATGCCACACAGCGCCGACGCCACGGTAAAGCCGATCACCGCCACCATGAACAGGCGCTTCTGCCCGATGCGATCGGCCATCCACCCGGTCAGCGGCGTCGCAATCGCGGCCGCGACGATATAGGACGTCAGCACCCAGGTAATTTCGTTCTGCGCGGCGCCGAGCGAGGCCGCCATATGTGGCAGCGCCACATTGGCAATCGTGGTGTCGAGCACCTGCATCACTGTGGCCAGCATCAGCGCAGCCGTCAGCAATCCCTTGTTCTTGACGATCAGGGCGGGGGCGGAAAGGGTTTCGGTTACAGCTTTGGCCACGACGGGCCTCCAGTCTTGGACCAGGGTCGTCGCCATCCATCTCAGGCTGTGCCGAAAATGGTGCTCTTCGGGAACCGGAGCGCAGCGTACGTTTGGGTACGTGAGCACCGGAAGCGCACAAGACTACCATTTGCAGGCCAGCATCAGTGAACGGCGACGGGCCTGGCGATTACTTGCCCATCATCTTGTCGAGTGTGGACCGCCCAGTATCGACCGTGACCATCGCGCTCATGCCCGTCTTGAGCATCGCGAGGTCGGCGCCTTCCGTCAGCGCCACGCGTATCGGCAAGCGCTGCACCACCTTCACCCAATTCCCGGTGGCATTCTGTGCCGGGATCAGCGAAAATTCCGAGCCCGTCGCCGCGCCCAGGCTGTCGATCTGCCCATGCAAAATCTCGGGATAGGCATCGACATGGATGTCCACCGGTTGGCCGACCCGCAGCTCGCCCAGTTGGGTTTCCTTGAAATTGGCCTGGATCCAGGTCGAATTGGTCTCCACCAGCGCCGCGATCATGGTGCCCGCAGCGATGAACTGCCCAACGTTAAGGCTCGACACGTTCGAAATGATGCCGTCAGCCGGCGCCACCACAGCGGTCTTGCTCAGGTTACGCTCGGCCTGCTCGACACTCGCCAGCGCCGCCAAAACCGCGGGATGCTCATCCGTCACGATCGTCGGGTTGCCGGCCAGCGCTGCGGTTGCCGCAGAAATCTGCTGCCTGGCCAAATCCACCGCGCTTTGTGCTTGCTGCAGCGTCAGCCGCCCCTCATCCAGCGA
>JAQGKG010000324.1 GCA_028290245.1 Devosia sp.
ATCGAAGGCGCCAAGGTCGGCGGCACGATCAAGCTCGACGGCGACGACATCTACGATCCGTCGCTCGACGTGGTCGAACTGCGCGCCCGCATCGGCATGGTGTTCCAGAAGCCGAACCCCTTCCCCAAGTCGATCTATGACAACGTCGCCTATGGCCCGAAAATTCACGGCCTGGCACGCAGCAAGACCGACCTCGACGAGATCGTCGTCTCTTCGCTCCGCAAGGCTGGCCTGTTCGAAGAGGTCAAGGATCGCCTCAACGAGCCCGGCACCGGCCTTTCCGGCGGCCAGCAGCAGCGCCTCTGCATTGCCCGCGCCATCGCCGTCGGCCCTGAAGTCATCTTGATGGACGAGCCCTGCTCGGCTCTCGACCCGATCGCCACCGCCATCATCGAAGAGCTGATCGACGAATTGCGCGAGAACTACACCATCGTCATCGTGACCCACTCGATGCAGCAGGCCGCCCGCGTTTCCCAGAAGACGGCCTTCTTCCACCTGGGCAATCTGATCGAGGAAGGTGTCACCGAAGACATCTTCACCAACCCGGTCCACAAGCAGACCCAGGACTACATCATGGGCCGTATCGGTTAAGGGCAACAGACATCATGGCAACTGAACACATCGTCTCGTCCTACAATGACGAACTCGTCGCCCTCGCCCAGGCCATCGCCGAAATGGGCGGCCAGGTCGAAGTCGCAATCGAGAATGGCACCAAGTCGCTGCTCAAGCTCGACCGTGAACTGGCCGACGTCACCATCATCGCCGACCAGCGCATCGACGACATGCAGCGCCGTATCGACGACATGGCCGTCTCGATGATCGCCCGTCGCCAGCCGATGGCATCCGATCTGCGCGCCATCGTCACCGCAATTCACGTGGCCTCCGATCTGGAACGCGTCGGCGACATGGCCAAGCAACTGGCCCGCCGCTCGCTCAAGCTCGAAGGCATGACGCTGCAGCCCACATTCTACAATGGCGTCAAGAACATGACCGCCCTGGTGCTGCGCCAGATCAAGGACGCGCTGGACGCCTACTCCAGCCGCGACGCCGCTGCCGCCATCGCAGTCTGCAACCGTGACGACGAAGTCGATGCCATGCACACCTCGCTGTTCCGCGAACTCCTCACCTATATGATGGAAGATCCGCGCAACATCACCGCCTGCACCCACCTGCTGTTCTGCGCCAAGAGCCTGGAACGCATCGGCGACCACGCGACCAACATCGCCGAACGCGCCTACTACCTGCAGACCGGCAAGCAGCTCACCAGCAACGACCAAGACCTGCACCGCACCCAGATCAAGATCTAAATCTTAAGCGACGCAACCTCAGTCGACACCCTCCCCCTCGAGGGGAGGGATCAAGGGAGGGGGGATGTTTGGCCCAAATAGCTGGGCTCTGACATTCCCTTCCCAACCTCCCGTAATGGGAGCCACAAACCATATGCCGGCATCGTCCGGCTATAATGGGAGCCACCCCATGCCCGCGACCATTCTCGTCGTCGAAGACGAAGGCGATATCGCCATCCTGCTGCGCTACAACCTCGAGGCCGAGGGCTTCCGCGTTGTCACCGCCGAAACCGGTGACGAAGCCCAGCATGCTATCCAGGACAAGTTGCCCGACTTGATCCTGCTCGACTGGATGCTGCCCGAAATTTCCGGCATCGAACTGTGTCGCCGCCTGCGCGCTCGCGATGAAACCGCCCGCGTGCCCATCATCATGCTCACCGCGCGCGGCGAAGAAGAAGAACGCGTCCGTGGCCTCGCCACCGGTGCCGACGATTATGTCGTCAAGCCCTTCTCCGTGCCCGAACTGATCGCCCGCATTCACGCCCTGCTGCGCCGCGCCAATCCAAACCTCGTCACCGCTGCGCTCAAAGTCGGCGATCTCGAGCTCGATCGCACCACCCATCGCGTCCGTCGCGCCGCTCGCGACGTCCATCTCGGCCCCACCGAATACCGCCTGCTCGAATACCTGATGCGCCATCCCGGCCGCGTCTATTCGCGCGAACAGCTACTCGACGGCGTCTGGGGCAATGACGTCTATGTCGACGAACGCACCGTCGACGTCCACATCGGACGCCTCCGCCGCGCCATCAACCGCGGCCGCGAAACCGACCCCATCCGCACCGTCCGCGGCGCCGGCTACGCCTTCGACGAACGCTTCGCCCAAGTGGCGTGAGCAGGCATCAGCCTCTGAAGGGAAAGAATCCGGCAACCAAGTGTGCCTGGATCGAGCCCTAAACTCGATAAGATTCCGCCCCCTTTTCAGGGGGAGGTTAGGAGGGGGTATTCTTCCTTCTTCCCCATCACCGCACTGAGGACCGGTCGAGATTCAGCTCAGGCTGAGCAGAAAATGCCGGTTTCCGAGAAACAGACCGGAGCGTACGTTCTGTACGTGAGGACCGGAAGCGCAGGATACTGGCATTTGCAGGCCAGCATCAGCTAAATACCGATCGGTCGGCTAGACTTCCGGCACTTCCCTCAGTGGCGTATCATCGCTCAGCGGCACCGTCTGCCGCTCGATGAACCGCCTCACCACCGGCGCCTCCGCCCCGCGATGCAGCGCCCGCAACAGCTCGATATTCTCCGCATCCGCCTTGGTCCGCCGCAAGTTGTGCCGCACATAATCGATCCATGTCGGCACATGATACGTCTCAGTCCACACTTCGGGATGCTCCAGATCCCGCAGCAAGCCCCACTGCCGCGCCCCGTCGCGAATGCGGATGTGTCGCCGGTCCGCCATTAGCGCCAGGAACCGTGGGATGTCCTCCTGATCAATCTGATAGTCCACCATCACCATGATCGGCCCACTGCGTGGCCGCAGGTCCAGCTTCAATACTGGCTCGTGGAACGTATTAAGCGGGTTCATGTCCCGCGCATTGAACTCCGGCAACGGCAGCCGGAACCCCACCAGCGCGCACAGCAACATCGTCGCCCCCGCCAGTGCCAGCGCCATGTCCGGCCCGATGGCATCGGCTGAAAGGCCCCAGATCCAGCTACCCGTGGCCATGCCGCCAAACGTCGCCGTCTGGTACAGCGACAGCGCCCGCCCCACCACCCAGCGCGGAGAGGACAGCTGGATCGACACATTGAACAGCGATAGCGCCAGCACCCAGCAGCCGCCCGCCGGGATCAACGCAACATGGCTCAGCAGCGGATCGCGGCTATAGCCAAGCGCCACGCTGCTCACGGCAAAGCCGATACAGGCCAGCCGCACGATCACCTCATTGCTGAAACGCTCGCGAATGCGGCCATTGAGAAACGCCCCGCCAATCGCCCCCAGCCCGAAACAGCCCAGCAGCGTGCCATAGGCCAGCGCCCCGCCGCCCACATATTCCGCCGCCACTGACGGCAGCAGCGCCAAAATTGCCGTCGCCGAAAACCCGAACAGAAAGCCGCGAAACAGCACCGTCGTCAGGTTCGGCGAAAGCGACACATAGCGAACGCCGGCCCACATCGCGCTGCCGAAATTCTCCCGCGGCA
>JAQGKG010000330.1 GCA_028290245.1 Devosia sp.
AGGACCAGTGCACGGTGTTGGGCGCGACTAGGTGGGCAATCGGACCAATTTGATCCAGTGCGGCCTTTGTCTCCGGGGTGAAGCGCGTCGGCGAGTGTAGCAGCAGCGCGCCATCGCCAAGCTGCAAAGCGGTCATCCGGACCGGGAGAGGAGCCCCGGCCATGTGATGTCCGCTGTCGATGATCCAAACCCCATCGGCGACGGGCTTTGGAACATCGAGCGGCGGATATGTCACTTCGGTCATGTGCGGACCTGTTAGATAATGGGCTTGCCGCCAGTTACCGCGATGGTGGCGCCGGAGACGTAGCTGGCTTCGTCGCTGGCGAGCATCACATAGACCGGCGCCAGTTCACACGGCTGAGCGGGACGACCCATCGGCACCTGCTGGCCGAAGGTCTTCACCTTCTCTTCGGGCATGGTAGAGGGGATTAGGGGCGTCCAGACCGGACCCGGAGCGACCGTGTTGGCCCTGATGCCCTTCTCTGCCAGGAGCTGCGCGAGACCAGCCGTAAAGTTCTGTATGGCGCCCTTGGTCGTGGCATAGGCCAACAGCTGTGGACTTGGATTGTCAGCGTTCACCGACGAGGTGTTTATGATGGCGCTGCCTTCGCCCATGTGCGGCATAGCTGCTTTTGTAATGTAGAACATGGCCGAGATGTTTGTGGCCATGGTCAGTTCCCACTCCTCGTCCGGGATCTCTTCCAGAGACTCGTAAGTGTTTTGATGGGCGGCGTTGTTGACGAGAATGTCGATGCGACCAAAGCCTTCAGCAACTTGCCGGACCAGTTGACGGCAATGCTCGGGCTGGGAGATGTCCCCGGGAATTAGCATGCACTCACGGCCAGCGCTCTCGACAAGGCGCTTAGCTTCAGCCGCGTCTTCTTCTTCATTGAGGTAGGAGATAGCTACGTCGGCTCCCTCTCGCGCAAAAGCCAATGCAACCGCGCGGCCAATGCCGGAATCGCCACCGGTAATCAGCGCCTTCTTGCCCTCAAGGCGACCACTGCCGCTGTAGCTGTCCTCTCCATAATCGGGCACTGGATCCATCTGCGCGCTAGAGCCAGGAATTGACTGAGGCTGTGCCGGAAAGGGTGGCTTTGGATACTGGGTCACGGGGACAATCCAAGGTTAGGGTTGTCTTGGCGAACGACCCGGAGCGCAAAATGTTCGGCACATTAAGCTAGGCTAAGTGTCAGCTAAGCCGGCCGGCATCCGCCACGGAACAGGGTCACGTTCTCGAGTACGGAAACCTCAATAAACGTAAATCAGCGAGTTCAGATTAAGCCGACAGCTTGCAGGTCAAGAAATAAAGCTGCCGCCACTGTGCCAGCACGCGGTGGATCTTGACTGCCTTGCTGGGCACGGCCAGCGCCAGTAATTCCAATTCCAGCATCTCATTCCGAGTAAATGATGCCAATTCTTTGCTGTCCAACGAGGAACCGATGGATGCGAGCCTTCGTCGGCTGTCGATAATTTTTTGATCGGCTTGAAGCGGTGTCATGATGCAATGTCGGTTTGAGAGAGTGTCCTAAAAACGTGGCCTCCGGGCGTTTGATCCCTAATTTAATCCAGGTAAGTCGCCTGGAAACTGCGATCGCGGGCAAGTTGAGAACAGTGGCCAGCAACCTCTCGATGGCAACTCCAGGCCAGGCATTCTGCAATTTTCCAGGAGCGACGAGGTCTTCGCTCCTAACGAATGCGATGGCTGTCCTGCATTGTAAGCGGGGTCATGCCTGCTGACAGTGCGGTGTTGCCGCGCGAAAACGACAGGGCGAGCTTCAGGGA
Organism: Devosia sp.; assembly: GCA_028290245.1. Taxonomy (GTDB): domain Bacteria; phylum Pseudomonadota; class Alphaproteobacteria; order Rhizobiales; family Devosiaceae; genus Devosia. The sequence continues at coordinate 1,786 of JAQGKG010000330.1, forward strand.
TTTAACATGGGCCACTCGCGGAACTCGTCGTACGCAGATTGGTTCGGGAGCTAGAAGGAGTACCTGACATGACAAAGCATCTACCTCCCATCCCACCGAATAACCGCAGCCCGAAAGGCCCAGGTGATCAGGAACGTTTGGACCCAAATGCCGGCTCCGGCGGCGCCCACGGCGGTGAACGCAACCTTGTCGAGCAGGGTCGCCAAGGCAACATCAAGCAGAACACTACCAACCAAGGCTATCAGCAAGACAGGTGAGCCATGTCGACATCAAGCAAGACCGAGACTGCCAATCGACATCATGGTGGACCCGGCAGCAGCCACCAGCGCCCCGATCTACCCGATTCTACCGAGGGGCGCGGCCCTGCGCCGGGTGAACCAACAAACGGTCCGCAATCCGATGTCTCAGGTGGCGGCGGCGTTCGCGATAGTCATCATACCCATAATACCAGGGACAAGGGTGGCCAAAACTAGCACATTCCGTTGGTGCCATTCGGACTGAGGTACGAGTTTCGGCTCATGCCACCCGCCGAAAATTAACAAAGTTTAGAGCTACGGGCTGACATCTGTGTCAGAAAAGGTGCTTCATTTTGGAGCAGCTTCTCGGAGCAGCGCTTTGCTATAACTTAGGAATTTGAAGACAGTTCTTGTGTTGGAAGTTGACTTCCTCATTGCCATGGATTTGAAGGCGGCGGTTATCCGGTGCGGCTGTCAAAACGTCGAAATGGTCGGAAGCGTCTCGGGAGGCGTCGAGCGGATAGCACTGGGCGGGATCGATTTTGCGACAGTCGATATCCGGCTTCGTGATCGCGATTGCAGCCCACTCATTCGGGCCCTCTCATTGCAGCAAATCCCATTTATGTACGTTAGTGGCTTAGCCGGTCCAGATAATCCAGACAGGCCACGCGCACCATGGGTCACGAAACCTGCTTCCGATGACGAACTCCGTCTTGCGGCTATCTCTGCGTGTAGCGCCGTCCGGCGACCGTTCCATTAGCACAAAGAGCTGACCTTTGCCGATCATCAGGACTTAGGAATTGTTACGCAGCAGTTAGGCCGTCTGACACTGGCATTCTGAGATAAGTGGG
>JAQGKG010000339.1 GCA_028290245.1 Devosia sp.
CGGCCGGTCGCTGCTGGTTGGACACGCTCGAAACCGAGTTCGGCCAGATCGAGCTCGTCGACAAAGGCATCGATGATGCGAACCGGGTTATCCGTATCCACATAATCCTCAAGACACGCCGGCAGAAAGCTCGCTTGATAACGGTCAGCAACTTCAACGAAACGTCCCATCTGGCACCTCCGAAGCAGTGCCACATCATAGCATAACCAGGAGTTTTCACACAGCCTCGGGTCGGAAGCGGTCGTTCAAACAGCTCTCAAAAGGCGGCTTCTTGAGCCGCAAACTCTAACCGCGCGGACCTCGATCCCACCCCTCGCGCAGGGCGGTAAAGCCGCTGACGCTCCTTCACTGCAGCCAATTCAAAAGCCGTTCTTTGCCTTGCCATCAACGAGAACTGCTTGTTGCCAGGGGCTCGGTGCCTTGTCTGTCCGGTGAATGCAGCCTACCCAGCAGCAGGGTCGCTTCATTCCTTTGAGAAGCTCCTCACAGGTTCGCAAAATACGGCGTTGCCGCGTTGCTGGCTGTTTTGCGCTTTCGACCCAACAAATGAACTCATTTCGACCGAGGGGCGTCAGACTTCCCCATAAGCCCAAGACAACTGGATTCATGCGCAAGGCTGCTTCAAGATCTTCACCGGCCGGGTGGACCGTGCCTTGGGGAAGGTCACTCATGATACCTCCGGGTATGCATCCAATGTCGAGGCGCTATTGGCGACGGACCCATCGCGCATGTCAACGCTGGCCACTTTGTCGGGATTGTCCATCATTAGGACAATTCGTCACTGAACGGCACTCGGATCGAAGGGGCCGCCAGCTGTCAGTCCCCTCGGTTGCAAAGCGACTAGAGCATCAGCCTCACGCTATTGCGCCCTAGGCTTAAGTGGGCCGTTAACTTCACTGACTAGTTCGGTGGGCTCATCGGCTCGATGGCGCAAGCAAAATTCTGCCGAATACGCCGCCGACCTCCATCTTCTGGTGCGCCCGTATTGCCTGCTCAAGGGGCAGAACTTCGTCCACGATGACCTGCAGCTCGCCACGATTTGCTGAAGCGAACAGCTCAGTGGTTTTCGCGCGCCTGTCGGCCTCGATCACGCTGTTACTGCTAAATGTCGCAACCGACATCGATTTCTGGAACGACGCAAACATGCCATTGGCAAAATCCGCAGGAGGAAAACCTCCTACTGCGCCGATGGCTACCATGCGCCCGTTGGGGTTGAGGCTGGCGAAGAACGAGGACATATCCGCCCCGGCAACAACGTCGATGATAACGTAGTACCCAGTGTGAGCATCCTGACCACCCGCGGCAACACGATTCATAACATGGGTTGCGCCGAGCTGGCGCAAGCGCTCGCCGCGTTCGACTGACGACGTGGTAACTGCTACGACGCTGGCACCACTGCGGACAGCGAGCTGTATGGTAATTATACCCAAGGGTCCGACCGCGCCGCGTACCAGCACGGACTCGCCATGGGTAAAATGCGCATGGCGAAGACCAAAATGGGCCACCACCCCGGGACCGCCAATAGTGACCGCGTCCACGGACGAAAGGTTTGAGGGAACGAGGATAAGCCCCTCCGCCGGAGCAACCACCTGCTCGGCATAGCCACCACCCAAGCCCGTAAATGCCCATACGCGTTGGCCCAGCCACGCCGTATCGACGCCCATCGCCAATCACAGTGACAATGCCTGCGACCTCTCCTCCTGGAATGTGACCGACCTCGAACCCCATCGCGGCGAACGCGCCGCTGCGGATCATGGCGTCTTGGTAGCCGACGCCGATCGCCTCAGTCGTGATCAGTGCCTGCCCCCGGGCGGGGACCAGGTCAGGGACCTCGATAACCGCCAAGCCTTCTGGGCCGCCAAACGCCTGGATTGAAATTGCCTTCAGCGTGGCCTCCGATACTGGGTGCACATAATTCTGCTGCACGACAGGTATACATTTGCTACCAAGGCACAAGAACGCACCGTCAAGATAGTGAAGTAACTTCAAGCTGTTACATGGGCACGCGCTGCCCATCGTTCATGTGCACCCGTCGTGGTTGCTCCTGTACGGACGAGCCCTTCCAATGCGGATAGGCTGCGCCTTGGAGAGCTACCGTGCACACATGTTTGCACGCGAAGAATTCACACGTCCAATTCGATCGCCATGACTGAGATCCAGGTCATTGATCTTCAGACCGAAACCATAGATCCCAACCCAAAGATTGTCTTGGCCCCATCCCCTGAGCGCGCCGCTGAGATCGTGTTAGGTGTTCTGCTGGTCCGCAGCGGCAGTAAACAGCATCTTCGTGCTCGGGTTTACTCCCAGCACGCTAGGCAGCCGATGAACATGGTCCGGCTGTACACAAAGGTAACTGATCGCGCTGCCATCAAGGGCTCAGATGCCCGGTAACGCCGCTGTCGTGCTCCTCCTTGAAGACGAAGCGATGATCGCCATCGACATCGAACGCGCCCTCGCAAAGGCCGGGTTTGATGTGAGCACGGTGGCGTCGTGCGCCGAAGCTTTCGAGTGGCTGGCTGTGTGCCGTCCAGACCTTGTGATCGTCGACATCGTTTTGCACGACGGTCCGTGCCATTCGGTTGTCGAGCAACTCGTCGCCGACCGTATCCACTTCCTGGTGCATTCGGGCGATATTCCCGACATGCATGCTGATACTGAGCTTTCGAAGGGCACATGGATCCGCAAGCCGTCTGATGGCGCCATGGTGCTCAAGGCGGTAAGGAAGCTTGTCGAAGTCTAAAGCGTTCACGATAGGCTTTTGGCGTCGATGCCGTGATGATGGCGCGGCTGGTGGTGCAGGAGGTTTGATTAGCCATGGAATCGCCATCGCTGCTTTCGTTTATCTTAGACGGGTTTTTGAGAACTTGATCGAACGGCACAAGGTCTTGCTGGAAGAATCTCA
>JAQGKG010000027.1 GCA_028290245.1 Devosia sp.
GCTTGACGCCGATGACGGGGGTCTGGTTGCGGTCGGAACGGATGGGGACGATAAAGTCATCGGCGGTGACTGGCTTTGCCTGCATCGAGGTGAGACCGACCATCTCAACGGGTTTGCGGGCAGCGAACAGTTCAGGGCCGACGAGGCGACCGGCGGTAATGACATCGCTGACGCGGCAATCTTCGAGGCTGTCGAGCAGGGCGATATCGGCGCGCCAGCCGGGGGCGACGAGGCCGCGATCGGCGAGGCCGAAAATGCGCGCGGCCGAGTGGCTAGCGGCGCGATAGACGTGATGCAGCGGGCGGCCCATGGCGATCAGGCGCCGAATAGAGCTGTCGAGATGGCCTTCCTCGGCGATATCGAGCGGGTTGCGGTCATCGGTGCAGAGGGCGACGAAGCTCGAGGTGTTTTCGTCCAGCACTTCGGCGAGGGCTTTGAGATCTTTGGAGACCGAGCCTTCGCGGATCAGGATGGCCATGCCCTTGGCGAGTTTTTCGCGGGCTTCGGCGGCGCTGGTGGCTTCGTGATCAGTGCGGATGGCGGCAGCCAGATAGCCATTGAGCGCCTGGCCGAGCAGCAGTGGGGCGTGGCCGTCGATATGGCCGGACTGGAACGCGACGAGCTTGGCGATGATGCCCGGATCGGCATTGAGCACACCGGGGAAGTTCATCATCTCGGCAAGACCGATGACCTTGGGGTGGCTGCGGAAGGGTTCGAGGTCTTCGATTTCCAGCGATGCGCCCGAGGTTTCGAAGGCGGTGGCGGGCACGCAGGAGGAGAGGTTGACGCGGACGTCCATCACCGTCTGTTCGGCACAGTCGAGGAAGTATTTGATGCCCTCGGCGCCCAGCACGTTGGCGATTTCGTGCGGGTCGCAGATCACGGTGGTGACGCCATGCGGCAGCACGCAGCGGTCGAACTCGAAGGGGGTAACGAGGGAGGATTCGATATGCAGATGGGTATCGATGAAGCCGGGGACGGCGAAACGGCCGTTGCCATCGATGGTGACCTTGCCTTCGTAGCGCGCGTGGGTGCCGACGATACGGTCGGCGACTATGGCGATGTCGGTTTGGGTGACCGCGCCGGTGATCACATCGAGCAATCGCACATTCTTGATGACGAGGTCCGCCGGCTCCTTTCCCTGTCCAGCCATGATCATGCGGGTGAGGGTGGCGGCGTCTGTCATGGAGTTTTCCTGCGATTTGGTCATGGGCGAAAGTCGGCCGCCTGAGCGGCTGCGTCAAGGACGCCGACGCCGCAAGCGGAACCGCGGGGCACGGACCACGTTTGGGTTGCTGACTCAAGGAGAGCGTGATGCAACAGACCTATGATCCGAACAAGAACAAGACCGAGGTGCGCCAAGCCAGCCCGCGCAAGATGAACCTGCGCGTTTTGGTGACGTCGATGGTGGGCGTCATCGTGCTGTTTGCCGTCATTTATCTGGTCTACACGCTCACTCAATCCAACCCGAACTAAAAAGATGCGCCTCGTCAAGGTTAGCCGAACCGACCTGACCCTTAGCCGCCAGAAGAGCGGCAAGGGTTTTTGCTATCGTGACGCCAGCGGCGCGCTGGTGTGCGATGCGGTCACAAAGGCGCGCATCCGGTCGCTGGGTATTCCACCGGCGTGGCAGAACGTGCGGATTGCTCCAAGTCATAATGGTCATATCCAGGTGCTTGGTGTGGATGAGGCTGGGCGCGATCAGTATATCTATCATCCGGAGTGGGAGCTGCGCCGCGACGGCAAGAAGCAGTTGCGGCTGGCCGCACTGACCAGTGCCCTGCCACGCGTTCGCAAAAGGGTTGCCGAGGCGCTGAAGGCTGAAACCGGTAGCCGCGAGTTGGCATTGGCTATTGCGGTGGCATTTATCGATAAAACCGCAATGAGGGTTGGGCGGGAGAAGTACCTTGAGGCCAACGGCACGCGCGGTGCCGGTACGCTGTTTGCGCGAGACGTGCGCGTTGCGGGCGATGAAGTGTCCATGGAGTTCGACGCCAAGGGTGGAAAGCGTGCTGAATATCGCTTGACCGATGCCCGGCTGGCAGATGCGGTGAGCCGCATCAAGACCTTGCCCGGCAAACGCCTGTTGAAGTACCGCGACGACGCCGGAAAGGTTCGGCCAATCAAGACCGAAGCGATCAACGCCTATTTGCGCGAGTTGTCAGGCGTCGAGATTTCGGCCAAGGACTTTCGCACTCTCCACGCCAGTGCCTTGGCGGGTGAGGCGTTGGCACAGCTTGAGGCTGGGAAGTCGGAGACAGCGCGGCGGCGTCAGATGGCGCAGGTCGCAAAACAGGTTTCCGAGGTGCTGCGCAATACCCCGGCGATCTGCCGCAAGTCGTATATTGCGCCGTGCCTATTTAAGCTGTTCGACAACGGCAAGCTGAAGACAATGTGGGAGAGCGCCGGGAGTGGGCGTGCGGGCTTACTGACGCGCGAGAAGCGGCTCGGCGTTGTTTTGGCTGCGATGGCCTAGGCGGCGATGTTCGGGGTGCGTGTTGCGCCAGCCTTTGAACCAAAGACCACCGAGATCTGGTCTGCCGGAACACCGCCCGAGAACAGGAAACCCTGCAGGGTGTTGCAGCCAAGATGACCGAGGATGACGGCTTGGGCCTCGGTTTCGACACCCTCGGCAGTCACCTGCAAATCCATGGCGTGGGCGAGGGTTACGATGGCCTGGGTGATGGCGACGGAGACGTGGCCTTCGGCTAATTGCATGACGAAGGAGCGGTCGATCTTGAGGCGGTCGACGGGGTAGCGCTTGAGATAGCTCAGCGAAGAATAGCCGGTGCCGAAGTCGTCCAGTGCGATATGGATGCCGGCTTCACGGAAGGTGTGGAGGTTTTTGCTCGAGACGTGCTCGTCGTCGAGCAGGATGGATTCGGTGATTTCCAGTTCCAGATCCGCGGGGCGCATGCCGGTCTGGCGCAACACGTCGAACACCTGAGTGGCGAAGCGCGGATTGCGGAGCTGGGTCGGCGAAATGTTGACGGCGATGGTTCGGGTCGGAGCGGTGGCGCCAAGCTCGCAGGCCCGGCGCAGCACGAATTCGCCAAGCGCTTCTATCAGGCCGGTGGCTTCTGCAACGGGGATGAAGCGGGCCGGGGAAATCTGCCCGTATTTGGGGTGAAGCCAGCGGGCGAGGACTTCGGCGCCGATGATGCGGCGGGTTTGCTGATCCACCAGCGGCTGGAATACTACCGATAGCTGGTCGTCACGCTGCAGCGCTTCGCGCAACTCGCCCTCGATGGTGTGCTGCAACTGTACCAGTTCGTTCATATGCTCTTCGTAGACCACGGCGCGGTTGCGGCCAGTTGATTTGGCTTCATAGAGCGCGATATCGGCCTTGCGCATCAACTCACGCGGATCGGCAAGGCCGCCGACGGCGCTGACGATGCCGATGCTGGCGCCGACATGGGCTTTGAACTGTTGCAGGTCGAACGGCTTGCCGATGGTGTCGATGATGCGGGCGGCAACGGCCATCGGGTCGACGTCATATTCCTGGGCCTCGATCATCACCACGAACTCGTCGCCGCCGAGGCGGACGATCATCACGTCGGGGCCGACGATGGTGCGGATGCGGCGGCCTACGGCGCAGATCAACTCGTCGCCGGCCTGGTGACCGAGCGTGTCGTTGACCTGTTTGAAGCGGTCGAGATCGAGCATCAGTAGGGCTAGATAGCTGTTGGGTGCGCTGCGGTCGGTTAGTGCCCTGGCCAGCGCCGCGTCGAGGCTAGCGCGGTTGGGCAGGCCGGTCAGGCGATCATGGGCCGCCTGGTGTTCGGCATTGCGCCGGCCGGCTTCGACGGCGGCGGACGACTGCCGCAACTGGCGCAGCAACAGGAACACCAGGACTGCCGCGATGATGAAGCCGCCCAGCAGCGCCGGGCCGGTGTGTCGCAGCATGGTTAGGCCGGGGCGCTCGCGGTCCCATTCGAAGAAGGCGACGAAGCGTCCGGCGCCGTTGAATATGGGATAGATGGCGCGGTTGGCGTTGCCGGTTTTGGACAGGCTGAAGCGGCCATTTTCGAGCATGTAGTCACGGCTCATCTGCGCGGCGGCGACGTCATCGAGAAACATCACGCTGGCGAGCAGAGGCTCGGTGCCCGGTTTCTGCGCGATAGCCCCGGTGTTGGAAACGATGGTGGTGACCGCGATCATGGCGGGCATGCCTTCGATCACCGCAAAATCCGACAGTGCAGCGGGCCTTGGGCCCTGGGTGTCTTCGTTGAACGTCGCCGGCAGTGCGCGCACCCGTTCCACCAGAGCGAGGATCGGGCCGGTGAATTTGTCATAGCTGGCGGCATTGAGGGCCACGCCGTCATGCATGACGTAGAGCGGCTGGTTATCGGCACCGAATACCATGGTACGCTGATGGCCAAAGAAATTGGACATCCAGCGGCCAAGGTTGTTATCGACCCAGTTGAAGTTGAACATCAACTTGGTGTTGACGACCGCATCGTCCTTGCTGGCAACGCTGCTCAATTCGCGGATCAACTGGCTGCGCCGGGTCTGCATGACCTGCTGCAGCATTTCGCTTTGGCGCACCGCAGCGCGCTCATCAATATTGCCGGTAGACCAAAAGACAAAGCCAAGCACCGCTGCGGCAGTTATGCCCAGCGCGAGTACGACCGGCAGCAGAACGGAGGCAGAGAATTGCCAACGCTCAAGCGTCGAAGTTTTGGCCTGCATCTGATTTCCGCTGCGTCCCTATGGAATAGATCATAGCGCGCGGGAAATTGCTGAGTAGTTACCGAGCACAAGGCAGAATATCAGCGCTATGGTGCGGTATTCTCCTTGAACAGTACTTCGCGGTCTTGGGTGAAGTTGGCGAGCAGAGGCAGGCAGGCGCCGCCGATCTCGCGCGCACCGAAGCCAATGGTGCCTTCGGCGATGCTGAACGGCGCCAATCCTTGCAGGTCGAACTCGGCGAGGGCCGCGTGCGTCGCACGCACCAGGTCGGCCCGAACGGACTTTGGGAAGGCGCCGTCGATGACCACAGTGCGGAAGTCGATGATCGATACAGCGGTGACTGCAGCTAGCGCGAGGCTGCGGGCGGCCTGATCGATCCAGTCGGTCAGTGGCTGGCCCAAGTCGCCCCACTGGCCCGGCTCGCGCCATAGCATTTGCGGGTCAGCGCCGGCTGCTTCGAGGCGTTCGGCGAGCACATAGATCGAAGCGCTTCGGAGGATTTGCTGGAAGCCGCCTGAACCATTGGGCACGGGCAGGGGGCCGATGGCGCCGCCATAGCCGGTGCGGCCGGGGAACAGATGGCCGTTGAGCACGACGCCGCCGCCGATGAAGGAGCCGAGGAAAATGTAGAGGAAGTCGTCGCCGTGCTGGCCATTGCCGAGCACCAGTTCTGCGGCGCAGGCGGCGGTGCCGTCATTGTGGAAATACACCGGCCATGGGCTGATGCCGGCGATGTCGGCGCGAACATCGGCCTGGCGCCACGCTTCCAACACATCGGGCGGGGCGCCGAGTTGGGATTCCCAATTCCACAATTCAAACGGCGAGGCGATGCCGAAACCGGCAATGCGGCGACGGTCGGTGTCGTCGAGTGCGGGGGTCAGCTCATCGATGCCGCGCTGGGCCAAGGTGCGGATGATCTCGGGCGTCGGATAGGGATGCGGCTGGTGGATGCGGCCCAACACGGTGCCGATGAAATCCATCAAGACCACGTCCGAGCTGCGGCGGCCAATCTTGAGGCCGAGGAAAAACGCGCCGCGTGGATTAAGCGCATAGGGCACGAGGGGCTGACCCACTTTGCCGCGCAAGGGATCGAGCCGGAGCAGGATGCCGTCATCTTCGAGGCTATTGGCAATGGTTGAAATGGTCTGTGGCGAGAGGCCGGTGCGGCGGGCGATATCGGCCTTGGGCAGGCTGCCGTGACGGCGGATCAGCGAGAGCACCAGTCGCTCATTGTAGAGGCGCACGCCGGTCTGGTTGGTGCCGCGGCTCAGATCATCCAGACTGGTGCGAGCCGTGCCCCTCCTGACCATTAAGACGCGCTCCGTTAACATCTGATAGCCGTTGGCATTTCCTGCCCTTAGGCGGCATGGGGCATCAAATTGCAATCCATTTCAGCGGTTTACGAGCAGCCCCAAACTGCAGCAAAGGCCAAGGGCGACACGCTGTCAATTAATAAATCACTTGGATTAACTTATTGACAGGGCGTTGCGGTTGGACTGTTATGAGACGACGAAGCGGGCAACGAGGAGAAACGTTGCCCTTTTCCGATGGCGGATCGACGGACCGGAACATCGGCCGCGAGCGCATTTGAAATCTCGGGAGGAGATAAATCGATGGGTAAGTTTTTGAAGGTGGCGGCCACTGGTGCCGTGATGCTCGGCCTGATGTGCGGCACCGCCGCTTATGCGCAGGAGATCGTGGTCGGTTTGATCACCAAGACGGAAGGCAATCCCTTCTTCGTCAAGATGCGTGAGGGCGCGCAGGCCAAGGCTGACGAACTCGGCATCGAGTTGCGCACTTTTGCCGGCAAGTTCGACGGCGACAATGACAGCCAGATCGCGGCAATCGAGAACCTGATCTCGTCAGGCGCCAAGGGCTTTGCCATCGTGCCTTCCGACTCCAGCGCCATCGTGCCGACCATCCAGCAGGCGCGTGACGCCGGACTTTTGGTGATCGTGCTCGATACGCCGCTCGATCCGATCGACGCCGCCGACGCCACCTTTGCCACCGACAACCGCCAGGCAGGCCACCTGATCGGCGAATGGGCCAAGGGCACTTTGGGTGACAAGGCGGCTGATGCCAAGATCGCATTCCTCGACCTCGCAGTGAACCAGCCGACCGTCGATTACCTGCGCGACCAGGGCTTCATGGAAGGCTTTGGCATCGACGTGAAGGACGCCAATAAATACGGCGACGAAGACGATGCGCGCATTTGCGGCCATGAAATGACCGGTGGCGCCGAAGATGGTGGCCGTACCGCCATGGAAACGCTGCTACAGAAATGCCCTGACATCAACGTGGTCTACACCATCAACGAACCTGCCGCCGCCGGCGCCTATGAAGCGCTTAAGGCAATCGGCAAGGATGATGGCTCGGTGCTGATCGTGTCGGTCGATGGCGGCTGCCCCGGCGTCGCCAACGTCAAGGATGGCGTGATCGGCGCCACCAGCCAGCAATATCCGCTGCTGATGGCTTCGATGGCTATGGAAGCCATCAAGAAGTTCGCTGAAACCGGCGAAAAGCCGGCGGTAACTGCCGGTCTCGACTTCTTCGACACCGGCGCCGCGCTGGTCACCGACAAGCCGGTTGATGGTGTTGAATCGATCGACACCGCCAAGGGTGCTGAGGTTTGCTGGGGCTAAGACGTTCTGCAGACCGCTTTTCACCGACTTGACAGTCAACACCCTCCCCCTTGCGGGGAGGGATCAAGGGAGGGGGACGTTTAGCCAATATATCCGGGCTAAACTCCACCCCCACCCAGCCTCCCCCGTCGAGGGGGAGGTGCCGACCGGCGGCCGTGGCCCGATTGGTGCCGATCCGATCTAGGCTCCGGCCTGCAATATTTATGTCTTGGGGAGGAAACGTGCATGAGCGATGATGCGGCCGGTTCGGCGACTGCGGAAAAAGG
>JAQGKG010000377.1 GCA_028290245.1 Devosia sp.
TCAATGCCATGACCATCGCGCAAATGCGCGGACCGATCTTTTACCCGACCGGCAAGCACCAGAGCGCCGACCTGGCTAAAGCCTTGGCGCCCCTCGGCGTCATGGTAGCAACGGCAAAAATTTACGAAATGGTGGCGGTCGAGGCGCTCCCCGAGACCGTGCTCGATGCACTGTGCAGCGGAGAAATCCGCGCGGTACTGGCCTATTCCCGCCGCACCGCCGAGATATTTGTTTCCCTGACGCAAACGCTCGACCGGGCGCAGCGGCAGTCGATCGGCATGCTGTGCATCAGCGAGGCAGTGGCCGAACCGCTGCTGGCGGCGCATTTCAATCGCATCGGGCTCGCTGACAGTCCCGATGAAGATGCAATGATGGCACTGGCTTTGGCTTTTGCACGCGAGCAAACTGGGCCATAATCGGCTTCAAAGAAGAGGACACCCTGGAATGGCGGACACCACAGGCAACGATCCCAAGCCGGTTTCAGGCAGCAAGCCCGAAGCCAGTAAGCCCGAGATCAAGTCCGGCGCGGTGAAGCCGCCGGTGCTCGACCTCAAGGCGCGCGAGACTACGACCAGCTCGACTGCGCCTAAGCCGGAGCCGACCTCCTCGGCTGGCACAACGGCCAAGCCGGAGCCAACACCCGCGGCCAGCAAGCCTGCGCCGAGTGATCGACCGAAAGTGGCTGACAAGCCCGTGACGCCAGCAAGTACCGGCTTTCCCGTTGCCGCCACCTTGGCAGGCGGTGTGCTCGGCTTGGCCGCGGCCTATGGCCTGGCTTGGGCCGGACTATGGCCAAGCACGCATGCCCCTGCGGTTGCTGCCGATCCGCGCCTTGCCAGCTTTGCCACTGCCATTCCCGAACTGGAAACAGTGACACAGACCACGCAGTCCGAACTCGCAGCGCTCAATCAGCGCATTGGCGCACTGGAACAGGCCGAGCCGACGACGGCCGTCGCTACCGAGTCGGCGCCTGTCGATCTGGCGCCGCTGCAGACCGAACTTTCCAGCCTGACCGAGCGCGTCGATGCGCTAGCCAACGCACCGGCCCAGGCGAACAATACTGAAGCTTTGCAGACCGAACTAGCGGCCGTCAGCACCCGAATCGATGAACTGGCGGCCCGCGTCGGTACCGCCGAATCCAGTCTGCGCACGCTGGACACCACCGTCACCGAAACCACGGCTACCCTCGCTAGCCAGCCAAGCGACATCGGCGCCGTGTTGCAGCTGCCGCTGATTCTCTCCGGCTTCGAGACTGCCTTTGCCACCGGCCGCCCCTATGCAACCGAACTGGCGGCCCTTCGCGCCGCGACGCCAGACACGGCCATTCCCACCGCCATCGCCAACAATGCCGAAGGGGGCCTGCCGCGGCCCGACGTCATCGCGAGGCGCTTTGCCGAAGTGCTGCCCGCCATGCTGGCGGCTACGCCGGGCAATCCGGATGCGCAATGGCAGGACGGCGCGATGGACTGGTTCCGCTCCGCGATCGCCTTGCGCCCAACCGGCGAAGTTGAGGGCGATGCGCCTGAAGCAGTGGTCAGCCGCCTCGAAGGCGCCGTAGCGCGACGTGACTTTGCCGCCGCCGAAACGCTGCTGGCCAGCCTGCCCGCCCCCATGCTGGCTGCTGGTGGCGACGTGCCGGCGCTGATCGCCAGTCAGGCCGAAGCCAGCCGCTTCCTCGATACCCTGCGCTCCAGCGCTCTATCCGGCGAGGCATTGCAATGATCCGTCTCGCCTCCTGGATTGTCGGCAGCCTGATCATCACCGCGCTGGCCGCCTGGATGATTTCGCTGCCCGGCACGCTAACGCTGGAAGTCGGCGGCTATCGCATGGAGCCCCGGCTCGGCGCTGCCGTGCTAATGTTCATCCTGATCGCCATCGTGGTCATCGTTCTATGGGCCATTGTGCGCCGCATCCTGACCGCACCCCGCATTTTAGCCCGCCGCAATCGCGAACGCCGCCGCGAACAGGGCGTCGAAGCATTGTCCGATGCCATCGTCGCGCTACAGGCTGGTGATCCTGCCCGCGCACGTTCGCTGGCCCGCGAAGCTCAGGCCCGCCTGCCCGCCAATGCAGCGGCCCGCTTGCTCGAAGCCCGGGCTGATCTTGCAATGGGTGACATGCCCGCTGCCCGCGAACATTACCGGGCACTGATCGCCAACGAAAAAACTGCCGTGGCGGCCCTTACCGGGCTCTATGATCAAGCCCGCACCCAGCATCGGCCTGATGCCGCTCTGACCTTTGCCCGCAAAGCACTGGCGCTAGCGCCTTCTAGCGGCTGGGCTGTTGACGCAGTGTTCGACGACTTGACGCAGCGCGGCCAGTGGGCCGAAGCCGTCGCCATGGTCAATGTCGAACAGGCATCAAGCCGCGAAGAACGTGCCCGCAAGCGCCGTCGCCAGGCCGTAATCGAAACCGCCCGCGCCCGCGAAGTTGAAAACAGCGCACCTCTCGCGGCGCTCGATCATGCGCTGACCGCGCTAAAATTGCTGCCGGATTTCGTGCCAGCAGCTTTGATTGCGGCGAGGATCCACATCAACCGCGGCGAGACGCGCAAGGCGATGAGTCTGCTGCGCCGCATCTGGCGCTCCACCGGCCATCCAGATATTGCCGCGCTGTATGCCCATGCTCAGCCCGGTGCTTCGGCCATGGAGCGGCTGAAGCGCCTCGGCGAGATCATCGAAACGCCGCCGGCCCACCGCGCCGCCGGCATGGCGCTGGCGCGGGCTGCCATCGATGCTTACGACTGGCCGCTCGCGCGCAAGGCGCTGGCGCCGTTCATCGACGCAGATGCGACCCAGGGCGTTGCCAGCCTGATGGCCGAAATCGAAGAAGGCCAGAGCGGCGACCAGGGCAAGGCTCGTGAATGGCTCAGCCGCGCCGTGCGTGCCCCACGCGATCCGGCCTGGACCGCCGATGGCCTCGTCAGTGACGAATGGGAACCGATCTCGCCAGTTACTGGCAAGCTCGATGCCTTCGAGTGGAAAGTGCCGATGACGGTGACGCATCGCGCGCCTGACGCCCTGCCCCTGGCTCAAATAGCCACCGAAACGAGCTTGCCTCTTGCACCGGCAACAATGCCAACGTAAAAGGCCAACCGTTGCCGCTTTAGCTCAGTTGGTAGAGCACGTCATTCGTAATGACGGGGTCAGGTGTTCGAGTCACCTAAGCGGCACCACTGCATTCCAAAAAGTTGTTGTATATCAGAGCGTTAATTGCGCCGCCCCGCAGGTGATCCACCGCGCAATCCACCTTTGAGAAACGCGGGTTGTGGAGGCCAAAGCTGTGCAAAACCTTCGCATGTGGCTAGTGCGCAGGAACAACGCGCATCCTCAGCTGAAGCATTTCCGCGATAAGGCTGTTGTTTGCTCGTTCGGCCACGTCGGCGCGCTGAGCTTGGGCGCCGAGCGCCTTTTCCACCTTATGCAGCTTGTTGATTAGATCTCGCTTTGTGATGGCGCGCCGATCCTCTTGCACCTTCATGGTCGCTGTCCTGGGAAATAGAGAACTGCAGCAGGCGGCGGGAGCGTTGATCGAGCTTGGGCAACTAGCCGCTCGCCTTCATCCCAAGCCGTGTCTTTCTGGTCGTCGGTCATGCCGCCAAGGCAGGGCATTTCGTCAGCTGGGCATCCCTCATCGGTGGCGTCGTGCCGCTCATCCAGAATGTCGCCGCCGTGTTCGTTTTCATCCTCCCGGTTGTCGCTGGCGCCGCTCGACCAATGCATTTGCCCAATGGCACTACCTGTCGGCTCATTTGCGCCTAGCCATGGTTCGCAATCTGCATCGCCTTCCATCGCGTCGAGGGTGTCCACAAGCGCGGTCAGGACGGCGGCTTGCTGTTCGATCCGCTCCACCAGCGCATTGCGCCAGTCGGCAGGAGCGATGCCGTAGGGGCAACCTGCAGGGCGTAGAAACGGGGCGTTCATAGCCCTGCCTCTGCGCGTTCGGTGCTGGCGATGGCCTCCAGCGTATCAACGCCGGTTCTAAGGCTGGCTAGTGCTTGGACGCTGCAAGCCATGATGGCGCTGCTCAAGGTGTCGTCGCTCATCCCCTGAGCCATGAAGTTGATTGCCCAAACCATTGCCTGCGCGTTGACCATGGCGTCGGACGCATCATTCACTTTGGGCAGAATGGCCGCGAGGCGGGCCGTGGCGTCGTTCTTCATTGTCGTGCTCCCTGCGCGGCTCAATAGAGGTACTGGACAAAGACGCTGGCGCTGCCCGGCGTGGTCGGCTCGTCACGGACGATCAGAACGAAATCGTTCTTCTGCGTGACTTCGGTGCGCCAGTTGCCGGGGTTCACTTCACACAGCGCAATGGCAAGTTGGGTCTGGTGGTAATTGGCCCGGTTGGCTGGGGTCTGGCCGTCTAGCCAACCCTTAAAGTCGAAGGGTGCGGGCGCTGGCGTCTCTGGCTGTTCATCACCGTGGCTCGTCGTGCTCGATGCGCCCAAAGCTCCGGCTGTGACTGCGGCGCCAGCACCGATGAGCAGAACGCGGCGAGTAATTGCGTGTGATTTCAACATGGCAAAGCCTTCTCGGAAGTGAGTTTGCAGGGTTATTTTATGTGTGTGGGATGAGCCGCCAGACGGCTTGCGTCACGTTGAGCATGTCCGTCTTGGCGAATAGCAGGGTCTTGCCGGCGAATGGCTTGCGGGCCTTGGTGACTTCTATAGTGACGGCATGGTCAGGAGCGCCGGGGATGACATTGCCCTGAACCTTCATACCGGAACGGGTCTCAAACTTGATGGCGAGGATACTGGAGCTGTTCATCATCGTAGCCTGTAGGTAACTGTTAAGGTTAACCATAGCGATAATGGTTGCACCTATCATG
>JAQGKG010000419.1 GCA_028290245.1 Devosia sp.
GGCTATATTTGCTCGGCAGCACACTAGGCGCTGCATCAAAACGCCCGCTCGTACTCGAGAGTGGTGAAGGCATTCAATGCCATTGTTGCCGCACACTGAAGCCAAACTCCAGCGAGAGGCGGCAGAAGCCGCCCCCAAATCAGATGTTCCGCTACGCAATAATTTTGCGGCCACGCAGATCGTCGAACACCGAAAAGAACATTTCTGCCGTGTCACCGGAGGAACTTTCCGCGCATCGGCAGGTCCGGTTTAGCTGGGCTGCGACTGATGACACCATGCCGTTGACCAGCCCGGCGGGCTCGCTGCTGGTGGCGGTGCAAACCAGCTTCCTTGCCAACGATACGTTTGTGCTCACCAAGGCTCTGGTCGCTGGACTTGGCTTGGGCGGTGCGCAACTTCCCCAGATACAGGCCGATTTTGCCGCCGGCACTCTGGTGCAGATCATGCCCGCCTATCAATATGCACCGCTGGACGTGCATTCCGTATTTCCCACGTCGCACTTCGTGCCGGCCAAGGTCAGGGTGTTCATCGACCACCTCAGAAGCGCGCTGTCGGAAATCACTCGACGTCGGGCTCACCAGAGTGAATGACCGGGTTGGCTCACTTTCCTGCGGGCGCCGCCTGCATGCTCCTCAAGCGGAAGGTGTGTCAGCTTTTGACCTCCATTGGCCGAAAGCCGCCGCTCTGTTATCCACCCCAATAAAGACTTAACGCTTCGGCTACAGCTCCAGGTCCTCAGCCAGCGGGACAAGAGATTTTTCCGTATGCGAAGTGCAGCATTGCCAAGCAGCAAACACTCGACACGCCCACCGCGATTCATGCCTGTTTTGGACATGGCCTGCTAGGTTCAGCGCCTGCTTTATTTACAGGATGAGCAGTTAGAGATTGAAATTACTGTGGCCAGCCAACGTACTAACACACACAGTTACAATCGGTACCAAGCACTACACTTCTAGGAACGACTCTAGAAAGTTCTGTTAGGCGGGTCGCCTAGGGGCGGCCCGTTTTTCGTTTTGGGGAGCGACGCAGTAGTCGGACGATCAGGCCGCGTCTGCAGCAAAGGTTCGACTGGTGCTGCGGCCGGCGGCCTTGGCGGCATAGAGGGCGATGTCAGCCTGCCGGAACAGGCTTTCAGAGGTTTCGCCACGATTTTGCGCGACGCCGACGGATGCGCCCAGCATCAGCGTATGCCCGCCGCGAACGAAGGGTTTTCCAATCATCGCTACGACATGTGCTGCCAAGGCTTCTGTCTCTACAACAGTAACATCTGCACCCAGCAGGACGGCAAACTCGTCGCCACCGATGCGGGCTACCAGTTCGACGTCACCGCAACTTGCGACAAGGCGCAACGCCGCTTCCTTGAGGCATTCGTCACCTATGGCGTGGCCGTAGGTATCGTTGACCTGCTTGAAACCGTCCAGATCGATCAGCAGCATGGCGCTGATGGATTCATGGCCCTCGTCTAGCCTCGCCAGTCGCGCCTGGAACAGGCTGCGGTTGGCGAGGCCGGTCATCACGTCGAACTCGGCCAGGTAGCGAATGCGATCGGCCGTCAGCTTTTCTTCGGTGATGTCCTGCTTCATACCGAAAATGCGGTAGGCGACGCCGTCGCGGCTTTCCACTGCGCCGGTCAATCGCATCCAGCGCAGCTTGCCGGTCGTGGTGATGATTTCGCAATCCACCGAAAAATCGCTGCAGTTGGCGATGGCCTCAGAGCGTGCCGCGTCCATCTCGAGTCGTGATTTGTCGGTATAGAGCGTCAGCGTGAGTTCGCGCGTTACGGGTGAGTTGCGCGGAATCTCGAACATGTCATAGACGCCATTGGTCCACATGAGGCTGTTGTCGCTAAGATTGCACTGCCAGATGCCGATGCGGGCCGTTGCCGAAGCGCGGTCGAACAGGGTGCGCCGGTGCTCTTCGACCGCCGCATAGTCCGCAATGGTGCGCTGCTGCGCCTCGATCTCGCGGCGCTGCCGCTCCATCACATGCTGGGTGACAGCCTCTTGCGCCAATGCGGCAATATGATCGGCCATGCTGGCACTCCGCGGGCGGGTGTCGAACAGGGTAAGTAGATAGGATTGACCTGCCGCTTCGCCGGGGACCACCAGGCCAACGTAGAAGCGGGCTGCTGAAGGCACCGTCGCCTGGGTG
Source organism: Devosia sp. (assembly GCA_028290245.1). Taxonomy (GTDB): domain Bacteria; phylum Pseudomonadota; class Alphaproteobacteria; order Rhizobiales; family Devosiaceae; genus Devosia. Next base: position 2,152 of record JAQGKG010000419.1, read on the forward strand.
TCGGCAATAACCATGGTCTTGCCGGAGACGATGGTTAGTGCGTCCAGATTGGCGAGGTTACTTGGGGCGCTACCGGTCGAAGCGAAAGTCGCGGGGATACCGGCGTCAACCAGCGCCAAGCTGGCTCCGCCGATGCCGAGCAGATCACAAAAGCGCTGCAGCCGTGGGGCCAGATCGCCAGACGCGGCCTGACCCTGTGCAGGGTGTTTGATAAAACTGTGCAATTAGGCGTTCCCGATAGTGCGGGAACGATAGACCCGGCTGGTTAACACTTTATCTGCCGCAAGCTGCTGACATACAAAAAGAAAATCAGTGCGGGCTATTGCTTTGTAAACGGTACCTCGGCGCGCAGGCTGTCGCCGCTTTCGACGTAAACGACCGAGAATGTGACCTCCATGGCCGCGGGCCGGAGATTGATCTGGGCCGTGATATTCAGGTCCTTGCCTTCTTCGTCCTCATCCCGCTCGCGCAGGTTGAACACCATGCCGTCGCCGCGCTTCTGGCCGACCGCAATGCCGGTAAAAGTCGCGTTTGAGCTCATCGCCGCCTCGAAGCGCTTGCTGGCTTCGACATAGGCCATGGTGCCGGCGACCGAGAGTTGCGTGCCAGCCAGCGAGCAGCGCCCGCTGTAGTTGACCTTGTCCTGGTTGCCCTGCGTCACCGACATGCGGCAGACCACTGTCTCGGTGGTGGCGCCGATCAGCACGCCGCGGCCACGCCATTCCCCGATGTAAGACTGGATCAGAGCCACATCGGCTGGCGCGGCGAGGGCAGGAGCGACGGCGCCAATCGCGATCAGGCTGGCCAGCGCCAGGGCGCGCGACACGGTTCCGATAAAGCTCATCCCATAGTCTCCAGCACTTGCGGCAGTCGAATCAGCCGCCAAATATGCAATCCGCCGAGGGTTTTTCCCGCAAGCGCAGCCACTCACGCAGGCGTCGAATGCCCCTCGGTGCCGCCTTCACCGGTGATGGTATCGCCGGTCGGATCGTCAGGCGTTGCATCGTGGTCGGCAGTGCCAACGCGAATCCGGCCGAGGGGATGGAAGAACTTACCGCCCGCCGCCAGCAAGGCTGGCAGGATGAACAGGTCTCCGATCACCGCAAAGGCCAGCGTCGAAACAAACAGCGTGCCGAACAGCGCCACCTGCGGCAGGTCCGAAAACACCACGATGACGACGCCCGCGCAAAGAATGATGGTGGTGGCGACGATGGCGCCGCCGATGCGATCCAGCGTGTGCTTGACCGCTTCGAGATGGGGCCGACCTTCCTCGCGTCGCGAATGCAAGTAATGCGACAGGAAATGCACCGTGTCGTCCACCGCTATGCCGAAGGCGATGGTGAGCGCCATGACAGTGGTCAGTTGCAAGCCCTGGCCGCTGAAATACAGCCAACAGATTGTGCCCAACACGGGAAAAAGGTTGGGAATTGCCGAAGCTAGCGCTACGCGAAACGACTGAAAGGCGAAACCGATAAGAGCGATGTTGACCAACACCGACAGCGTGAGATCGAGCTGCAAACCGGTGACAATCTGGTCGGTCGCGAAAGTGATCAGCACCCGCAACCCACCAATTTCGGCACCCTCGATACCAGCGGCCTGCATCTCCGCGGTAACGTCCAGCACCAGTTGCTTTAAATAGTCAGAGTCGACGATGGTCGGCATGAAACCAGTGACCAGCGCCTGGCTGCCATCATCGGTGACGAAGCGCTTGCGCATGAAGGGTCCGACCGAGTCGAACACTTCCTTGCGGGAAAATCCGCTGTCGGTGTAGTCGACGATGCTGGCGGCTGAGATCACCTTGTTCTGGCCTATATGGCTCTCGAGAATCCGATGCACGGTACGGATTTTCTCGAAATCGACATCGTCGACATTGGGATCATTCCCGGCCAGCGGCACCCGGATATACAGCGGCGCCACGCCACCGACGCCTTCGTCGATCTCGGCCGAGGTCAGAAGCGCGCTGGAGTCGGTGGCGACGAAATCCTCAAAGGCAAAATGCGGCTTGATCAGCCCATAGGGGATCAGCAGCAGCAGCGTGACCACGATGGCAAGCACAGACACCTGGCGGCCGAAGCGGCTGGCGATGAACCAAGCCAGGGGCAGGGGGGCGGTCAATACCAGGCTGGACCGCTTGGGTGGCTTGAAACCGATGCGGATCGCCAGCTTGAGCAATAGCGGCAGGAAAGTCATCAGGCAGACGAACAGCAGGAAGGTGCCGATGGCGCCAGCGATGGCGAATTCGCGAATGCCCTGGCCCGGTGTTAGCGCCAGGGAGGCGAAGCTGACGAAGGTGGTGAGCATGGTCAGTGCTGCCGCGGGCCCGACCAGCTTGACCGTAGCATCCACCGCCTTGTTTGGCTCCATGCCGTCGCGCCAATAGGCCAGCCAGTTGAATATAAAGAACATCGACTCGGCGAAACTGATCACCAGCACCAGCGTGGTGACGATGATGGTGAGGAAGGAGAATGAGCCGAAGAAGAACAGGATCAGGCCCATCGACCACATCACGGCAAGGATTGGTGTCGCGGCCACCAGCAGTGCACCGGACAGCGAGCGCAGCGCTAGCAGCGCGATGATCGAGCCCAGAGCCAGGCCCCATAGTGTGAACTTGACCTGATCGTCGAGCGCCGCATTGACCATTTCCGAGGTCCACAGCGGCGGTCCGGTTAGCTCGACGCTGATGTTCTCGTCGGCGTAGTAAGCGATGGTTTCGCGCACGCTGGCGATCATCGCCTTGCTGCCTTCGCCGCGCGTCATTTCCTGGTTAGGGAACATGATCAGTACCACGCCGGTAAGGTCGGGCGTGATCAGGTTGCGCATCATCGGATCGTTCTGCTGCAGGTCGGTTAGCGCCCGCGCCACGTCGGCAAAGTTGTCGAGGCCCTCGGGCACGGCGGGCACCGAGCCGCCATTGCCGCTCGGCTTGCGAAGGGTGAACGGCGACATGGTGCCGACGGCATAATCATTGAGCTCGAGATCGAACGCCAGCTCGCGCACTCGCTCCAGCGTCTCCGGCTCGGTCAGGCGCGGCGATGAAACCAGCACGTAAATGTCGTTTTCGAACGTGCCGAAAGTGTTAGCCAGCTCTTCGTAGGCCTCATAGTAGTGGCCTGAATCGGCATAGACCCGCAGCAGGTCGCCATCGACATTGGCCTTGGGAATTTGCGTGGCGCAGAAAATCGAAAACGCCAGCACCGCCAGCGCAACGGCGCGGGGATAGCGCAGCGTGGTGAGGCCGATATGCTCGAGGCCAAAACCAATGGAACGGTCATAGACGAAACGCGCCCACAGACGCTTGAACACAGAACCAAAAGACACGGGCACCCGACTCCGCGAATACGGTCGACGTCCGGGATTGGTACGGGTTTGTTCCGAGGGCGTCCAGCAGCGCAACAGCTTGGGCGCGGGCAGCCGCAGATTTGGCTGTGGGAAGGCCTCGCGCCTAGGCGCGAGGCCCTGAAAGATCAGGCGCCGAGGGCAGCCTTGTTGGCGGTCAGGAAGCTTTCCAGCGTCTCTGGCTTGCGGCCGGACAGGTGCTCGACGGTGTCGTTGACGATGGCATGGTGGCCAGCGGCAGCATCGACGTCGAAGGCCACCAGCAGC
>JAQGKG010000033.1 GCA_028290245.1 Devosia sp.
TCGAAATGGTGACGGGGGGTTGTTTGTCACCGTAGATAACAGCGGGAACGAGTCCCTGACGACGCAGTTCGCGAGCGGCCCCCTTGCCCACTCCCTCACGCGCCTGTGCCTTGAGCACCTTGGTTTCAGCCATGGAATTTCCATTCATGGGGTTGGTGTATGCGTCCTTACAACAGCATACGCGCCCGTCCTCCAGGGGTGACGAGCGCTTCATGGCGCGGGCTATAGCGGAAAGGGGGCTAAGGGGCAAGCGCGAAGGGCCTAGCCGTCCTGCAACAGCCAGCGTTGTCCGATCAGATACTGACGAACTGCGTCATCGGTGGCGAGCCCAACCGCCAAGGTCATCGCTTCATAGGCCTCATCCCGCCGTCCGGCTCGCGCCGCAAGGTTTGCACGCGCCGCCCAGTAGGGTTGGTAATCGGCCATGCGCTTGTCATCTGCGATGACCGCAAGGCTCGCCAACGCCGCTTCGAGCCCCTGGGTTTCGGCCAATGCTACGGCCCGATTGAGTGCCACGACAGGCGACTGCGTTAGCGACAGCAGCACATCGTATAATCCAACGACCGCCTCCCAGTTTGCCCGGCCGCTGACGCGGCGCGCTACATGGGCTGACTGGATAGCGGCTTCGATCTGGTAGCGGCCAGTCGGCCCAGCCTTGTTGGCCTGACGCAGCAGCGCCTCGGCAGCCACAATCTGCTGCTCGTCCCATATGGCAATGTCCTGCTGGTCGAATGGCACATAGGCTCCGTCTTCGCAGCGTCGTGCAGCGCGGCGTGCCTCGGTGTATAGCATCAGCGCCAGCAGGCCCTTGGCTTCAGGCTCCCCAGGCAATAGCGATGCCACCAGCCGGCCGAGCCAGATCGCTTCGTCGGCTAAACGGTCGGCATTGCTGTCGCCGATCTCGGTCCAACCCTTGGCATAGGCGGCGTAGATAGCCTCGAGCACGGCGTCGAGCCGCAGGGGCAGTTCCTCTCGCTCGGGGATAGCGAAGGCGATGCCGGTGTCCTTGATGCGCGCCTTGGCCCGCACAAGCCGCTGTCCCATCGTAGCAGGGGGAATGAGGAATGCGGCGGCGATCTCCACGGCCGTCATGCCGAGGATTGTCTGCAGTATCAGCGGCGCCCGCATGCCGCGCTCGATATCGGGGTGGGCGCAGGCAAACATCAGCGCAAGGCGGCGGTCCGGAATGGCATCGGAGTTGGCGGCGGCTTGTTCGAGTTCCTCGGTCATGAGCTGAATATGAACCTCCCCGGTGGTGCGTGTCTGCCGTCGCCGGATCGCATCGGTCTGGCGGCGGCGCGCCACGGTCAACAGCCAGGCGTCAGGATTGGTTGGAACGCCGTCGACCGGCCAGGACTTGAGTGCGCTGGCAAAGGCTTCCGCCAGCGCATCTTCAGCACCCGCAACGTCGCGAGTGCGGGCGGCGAGAAAGGCGACGAGGCGCCCATAGCTATCGCGCGCGACGCGCTCGGCTGTCTGGCGCACCTCGTTGGTCATCAGTCTCCCCGCGTGTTCCAGATGGGCCGCACTTCCACCGTGCCGAACTGGGCGCTGGGGCAGCGTGCGGCCCATTGCACCGCGGTATCGATGTCGGCAACGTCGATCAGGTAGTAGCCGCCGAACTGCTCCTTGGTTTCGGCATATGGACCGTCCAGCACTTCAGTCTTGCCGTCGCGCACACGGACACTGGCGGCGGTGGTCGTGGGCTGCAACCGGTCGCCGGCCAACATGGCGCCGGCCTTGATCAGCGCATCGTTATAGGCGGCATATTCTGGGCTCATAACCCCGGCATCTGCACGGGTATTTTCGATCACGGCCGGTTCGGTGCTATGGATTAGCAGCATGAATTTCATTGCTTGTCTCCTGTATCATTGCATCGGAGCTAGCGCCCCGATGCAATGATGTCGCCAAGCGAACGATGCTTTCGACTCTTTTGCAAAAGAATCTTCAGCCGGGTGCGTATCCAGCATTATAGGGCCGGACTTCGATGTTGCCCCAAGTCGCGGCAGGACATTGCGCCGCGAGGTCGATTGCCGCGTTCATGTCCGCCGCTTCGATGATGAAATAGCCGCCGAACTGTTCGCGGGTCTCGGTATAGGGGCCGTCATGCACCTTGAGTTCGCCATCAGCCTTCGAGATGGTCTTGGCGCTGTGGGTGGGCTGCAGGGCCGCGGTCGTAACGAATGCCCCGGCCTTGTTCAGTGTGTCCTGATAGGCAGCCAGTTGAGCCATGAAACCAGCCATCTGTTCCGGAGGCATAGCCATCCCGACTTTTTCTTCTGCATACAGCATCAGCAGGTATTTCATGTCAGCACTCCTCGCGGGCACCATAGCCCTTCAAGGCAATGTCGCGCGAGCGGTGTCGATTTCGACATCTGCGGGCTGATTGGCCCCAGAATCGCGTCGGTGGAGAGTTAGTCGAAAAGGCTAGAGACGCTTTGCTCGCTGGCGGTGCGGGCGATGGCTTCGCCGATCAACGGGGCGATGTTGATACGGCGGATATTGGCAGCGCCCTTGGTTGCCAAGGTGTCCTCGATGGAATCGGTCACTACCAGTTCCTTGAGCTTGCTGGCGGCGATGCGCTCGGCGGCGCCTTCGGACAGCACGCCGTGGGTAATGTAGGCGGAGACTTGCTTGGCGCCGGCCTTGAGCAGGGCTTCGGCGGCGTTGACCAGCGTGCCGCCACTGTCGACGATATCGTCAATTAGGATGCAGGACTGGCCTGAGACGTCGCCGATGATGTTCATGACTTCGGACACACCGGCCTTGGGGCGGCGCTTGTCGACGATAGCGAGATCGGTGCCCAGGCGCTGGGCCACGGCGCGGGCGCGGGCTACGCCGCCGACGTCGGGCGAGACGATCATGGTGTTGTCGAGCTTGTAGTTATCGAGAATGTCACGCGTGATGATCGGCGCGGCATAGAGGTTGTCGGTCGGAATATCGAAGAAGCCCTGGATCTGGGCGGCGTGCAGGTCGAGTGTGATGACGCGGTTGACGCCGGCTTCGGCAATAAGGTTGGCAACCAGCTTGGCTGAAATGGGGGTGCGGCCGGTGGCGCGACGATCCTGCCGGGCATAGCCGAAATAGGGGATCACGGCGGTGATGCGGCGGGCTGAGGAGCGACGCAGTGCGTCGGTCAGGATCAGCAGTTCCATCAGGTTGTCATTGGCGGGGAAGCTGGTCGACTGCAGGATAAACACATCCTCGCCGCGCACATTCTCATGCAGTTCGACGAAAACTTCCTTGTCGGCGAAGCGCTTGACCGTAGCGTCGCTGAGGGGGAGTTCGAGGTAGGCGGCCACAGCCTGGGCGAGGGCCCGGTTCGAATTGCCGGTCACCAGCTTCATGGGCGCGATCCTGTCTCAACCGGCCTCCAAGGGAAAAGGCCTATCAGTTTCGCGGGCAGCTTTATCGACTAGTTCCAAGACTCGCAACGCGACAATTGGATGAAGGGTAAAAGTTTTATACCAAGCCGATGACTGCGACCTGCCGGCCAGCCTTGGTGCCTTGGTGGGTGGCATGGCGATGGGAGAAAAAACGGTCGGGATCTGCATAGGTGCAGGCATTACGCGAACCGACTTCGGACAGGCCAGCCCGGAGCGCGTCGTTCCACAAAAAGCGCGGCAGGTCGAAGTGTTCGCGGCCACCCTCGGGGGTGAAAAAAGCCGCTTCGGCTGACGGGTTGGTTGCCAGGGCTTCGCGCATGAAATCCGGGCCGACTTCGTAATTGTCGCCGCTGATGGTGGGCCCGATATCCACCGAGATGCGGCGGCGCTGGGCGCCAAGTGCTTCCATGGCGGCAAGGGTGTTTTCGACGATACCGGTCAGGGCACCTTTCCAGCCAGCATGAGCGGCGCCGATGACACCGGCATGATGGTCGAGAAACAGCAGCGGCGCGCAATCAGCAGTGAGCACGCCCAGGAGCACGTCGGCGCGGCGGGTCACTAGTGCATCTGCCTCGATGGTCGGGTCGGGCACGGCGCCGGCTTCCACTGTCACGACCCGGTTGGAATGCACTTGCTTGAGGATGACCAGCGGCCCGCCTGCCATGGCATCGGCCACCAGACCGCGGTTTGCCGCCACGTTATCGGGGGCATCGCCTGCAGCGTATGAGACGTTGAGGCTGGCGAAGTCGCCGCTCGACACGCCGCCTTGGCGGCCAAAAAAGCCGTGCCGCACCACGCCGGTGTCGTTGAACAGGTCCGACTGCAGGAAGGGAACGCTCATCAGGCAAATCCCGGTGGATCGAGGCCGGGGCTGGAGGCGCAGAACACCTTGAACAGCTCGCCCATTTGGTCGGCGTCCATCAGACGGTTTTTTGCGGCAGTGACATCGGCGGCAGAGCCCGGATTGGCGGCGCTCAGCGCCTTGGCGCGCTGGTCCATACCCATGCGCCGCAGAAACTCGCCCTGGGTCGCGAGAGGCTGCACGGCTAGGCCGGCATTGGCGGCAAGGTTGCCCAGCGCCTCGAAGTCCACATGCGCCGAGATGTCGGTCTCGCCCGGCGCTTCGAGCACGTTGGCGAACTTGTGCTTGCGCACGCCCTGCAAGGTTTCGCCAGTCTGGGTGCGGGCATAACCATAGTCGATGGCGAGGATGGCGCCGCCCTGTGTTGAGACCGTGCTGGCAATGCGCTTCATCACTTCGCCGCTGGCCAAGCCAACTTCAAACACGCTGTTGGGCGCGGCATTGGCAATGGCTTCGGGCATGGCGGTTGCCGGGATCGGTGTTGGGTTCAGGCCGAACACCCGGTTGCCGTTGTTCGTGCCGACCATGCGTTCGTGCCAGCCATCGTCTGTGCGCACAAACTGGCG
>JAQGKG010000050.1 GCA_028290245.1 Devosia sp.
TTCGAACGGAATGGTCGCATCCAGCATCAGCACGACGACTTCGGCATACTGGATCGAGCGCAGGCTATCGCCCACCGCCATTTTTTCCAGCTTTTCGGTGACACGCGAGCGACGACGAATACCGGCAGTATCGACCAGGTTGATGACCCGGCCTTCCCATTCCCACGGCACGAGAATTGAGTCGCGGGTAATGCCAGCTTCGGGACCGACCAGCACGCGGTCTTCGCCAACCATGCGGTTGATCAGCGTCGATTTGCCCGCATTGGGGCGGCCAACGATGGCGACGTTGAGATAGCGGTTGGGATTCCAGCGCAGCGTCGCTTCGTCGCCTTCACCCTCGAGCATGTCTTCGGTGATGTCGATGTCGACATCGGGCATCACGTCGAGATCGGCAACTTCCAGCGCTTCGCTCTCGGCGGCCTTGCGATCGATCGTGGCCGAAACGATGGAATAGAGTTCGGCCAGACCAAGACCGTGCTCGGCAGAAAGCGCGATAGCCTCGCCAAAGCCCAGCTTGAAGGCTTCGACCAGCCCGGCTTCCGCCGCGCCGCTTTCGGCCTTGTTGCCTACCAGATGCACGACCTTGCCGGCCTTGCGCAACACTTGCGCGAAGCGCTGGTCGAGCGGCACCACGCCAGCACGGGCATCGATCATGAACAGGATGACGTCGGCTTCGCGGATCGCCATTTCGGTCTGCTGGCGCATGCGGTCTTCGAGGCTGCCGTCGGTGACATCCTCATAGCCCGCCGTGTCGAGAATGCGAAATTTGAGGTCGGCAATGCGGCCCTCGGCCTCGCGGCGGTCGCGGGTAACGCCGGGCGTATCATCGACCAGTGCGATCTTGCGGCCGACAAGGCGGTTGAACAGCGTGGATTTGCCGACGTTCGGGCGACCGACAATGGCAACGGTGACGGTCATACGTTCTGTATCCGATCCGGCGAGAGGCGAGACGACCGCTATTGTGCGGCCGGCGCAGCCTCTGGGGTGGCAGCGGGAGCATCCGCCGCAGGTGTTTGGGGTGCGGGAGCCACGACAGCCGGAGTTTCGGCGGCCGGGGCTTCATCGCTCACGATATCGTCGATGGCAGTTGCAGCAGCGTCTGCGGCAGTGGCAGCCGGCTCGGCAGCAATGACGCCTTCCGACAGCAACTGGGCGAGATAGTAGCCCATCCGGTTACGAGTAGCGCTTTGCACCATGGGGTCGTTGATCACGGCCTCAAAGCTGGTCTTCGCAGCAGCAAAGTCGCCGGCCTTATATTGGGCCAGACCCAGCGCTTCACGAGCGGCATTCCGCAGCGGACTGCCTTCGGCGGCAATGCTGCCGACGCGCGATTCCACATCGGCGACTGTGCCGCCGTCGACCATGAGCGTGCCAGCAAGTACCAGCGCGAGTTCGCGCAGGCGGGTATTGGAGAGTGTATTGGACAGCCCGTCATATGCGGCGACGGCCTCGGCAATGTTACCTTCCTTGGCCAGCACGCCGGACTTGCGGAACTGCGCCAGCAGCGGATAGCTGCCCGAGCCATCGGCGATCAGCGTATCGAGCTGGGTCTGTGCCCCGGCGAGATCGCCACCGTCGATCAGCGCGAACGAGGCATAAAGCTCATCCGACGACTGCGTGGCGTTATTGGCATGATACCAGGTCCAGCCTTCATTGAGGGCCACGATTGCCACCACGCCAACGGCAGCGCCGATCACAACCGGCGCAAAACGCCGCCACAGGGCGCGCATACGATCGCTGCGCAGCTCCTCATCGACTTCACGGAAAATATTGTCTTCTGACATGGCCTGCCTAGGTCATCACTTCAATTCGGCCGCACGTTTAGCATGCTGCCGGGGGAATGCAAATGCACGCAGCAAACCGGCTGTTTGCAAGCCGGTTTGCTCTCGTCACTGCTCGATATTTCGGCCGGAATGCGCCGGCCGGTCGCTTATTCCCACTCGATGGTGCCTGGCGGCTTGCTGGTGACATCATAGACGACGCGATTGATGCCGCGGACTTCGTTGATGATGCGGGTGGCGGTCTTGCCGAGGAAGTTCATGTCGAACTGGTAGAAATCGGCCGTCATGCCATCCACCGAGGTCACGGCGCGCAGGGCGCAGACAAACTCATAGGTGCGGCCGTCGCCCATCACGCCGACCGTCTTCACAGGCAGCAGAACGGCAAAGGCCTGCCAGATGGTGTCGTAGAGGCCCGCCTTGCGGATCTCGTCGAGATAGACGGCGTCGGCCTTGCGCAGGATGTCGAGCTTTTCGCGCGTGATGCCGCCGGGGCAGCGGATGGCGAGGCCCGGGCCCGGGAACGGGTGGCGGCCGACAAAGGCCGCCGGCAGCCCGAGCTCGCGCCCAAGCGCCCGCACCTCGTCCTTGAACAGCTCGCGCAGCGGCTCGACGAGCTTCATGTTCATGCGCTCGGGCAGGCCCCCGACATTGTGGTGGCTCTTGATCGTCACGGACGGGCCGCCCGAGAAGGACACGCTCTCGATGACGTCCGGGTACAGCGTGCCCTGGGCCAGGAACTCGGCTCCGCCCACCGCCTTGGCCTCGGCCTCGAAGGTCTCGATGAACAGCCGCCC
>JAQGKG010000062.1 GCA_028290245.1 Devosia sp.
GCTTCTTCGCCATCCTCGACGACGGTTTCTTCGCTGTCACCCTCGCCGCGCACTGCACGGCTCATCTTGAGGTAGGCGACGCGCTCCTCGGAGACCGCATCGAAGTGGCGAATGATTGCCATCGAGATGACGATATCGTCCTTGGCAAGCTGGATGCCGCGCACGCCGGTGCTGTCGCGGCCCTTGAATACCCGGACTTCGTCGACCTGGAAGCGGATAGCCTGGCCGCCCGCCGTGGTCAGCAGCACGTCATCATTGGCCGAGCAGGTCTCGACGCCGATAATGCCATCGCCCTCTTCGAGCTTCATGGCAATCTTGCCGTTTTGGCGCACTTCGACAAAGTCGGCCAGCGAGTTACGGCGCACAGTGCCGCGATCGGTGGCGAACATTATGTCGAGATTGGCCCAGGTATCCTCGTCCTCGGGCATCGGCATGATCGAGGTGATGCGCTCGCCCTGCTCGAGCGGCAGGATGTTGATCAGCGCCTTGCCACGCGCATTGGCAGCCGCCAGCGGCAGGCGCCAGACCTTGAGTTTGTAGACGATGCCGGCACTGGTGAAGAACAGGATCGGCGTGTGGGTGTTGGCCACGAACAGGCGGCTGACGAAATCTTCGTCGCGCGTTGCCATGCCCGAGCGGCCCTTGCCGCCGCGGTTTTGTGCCCGGTAGGTCGATAGCGGTACGCGCTTGATGTAGCCGCCATGCGTCACGGTGACGACCATGTCTTCGCGGGCGATCAGGTCCTCGTCGTCGAAATCGCCGACCACGTCGGAAATTTCGGTGCGGCGGGCAGAGCCGAACTGCGTCTTGATCTCGGTCAGCTCGGTGCGGATGATGTCGATGACACGCTCACGGCTGCGCAGGATATCGAGATAGTCCTCGATCTCGGCGCCGAGGCCATTGAGCTCGTCGCCGATTTCATCGCGGCCGAGCGCAGTCAAGCGGGCCAAACGCAGTTCGAGGATGGCGCGGGCCTGTTCCTCGGACAGGTTGAACGTGCCGTCCTCATTAATGCGGTGACGCGGATCATCGATCAGCGCAATCAGCGGCGCCACGTCCTGGGCCGGCCAGCGTCGGGTCATCAACTGCTCGCGCGCCGTTGCCGGATCGGGCGCAGTGCGGATCAGGGCGATGACTTCATCGATATTGGCCACGGCCACGGCGAGACCCACAAGGATATGGGCACGGTCGCGGGCCTTGTTAAGCAGGAAGCGCGCACGACGCGTCACCACTTCGTGACGGAAATCGATGAACGCCTTCAGAATCTCGATGAGATTCATCAGCTGCGGCTTGCCGCCATTCAGCGCCACGAAGTTGCAGCCAAACGACGACTGCAGCGCTGTGAAACGATAGAGCTGATTGAGCACCACATCGGCCAGCGCGTCGCGCTTGATCTCGATGTAGACGCGCATGCCTTCGCGCGAACTTTCGTCGCGCATGTCGGAAATGCCTTCAATACGCTTGTCACGCACCAGCTCAGCAATCTTTTCGACCAGCGTCGCCTTGTTCACCTGATAGGGCAGCTCGGTGATGATGATGGCTTCGCGTTCCTTGCGAACCTCTTCGATCGCCACGCGACCACGCACCATGATCGAGCCACGGCCCGTCTCATAGGCCGATCGGATACCGGCACGACCGAGAATGATGCCGCCGGTCGGGAAATCCGGCCCCGGCAGGACCTGCATCAATTCCTCGGTGGTGACATGGTCATTGTCGAGCATCAGCAGGGCTGCGTCGATGGTCTCGCTCAGATTGTGCGTCGGGATGTTGGTGGCCATGCCGACGGCAATGCCGCTGCCGCCGTTGACCAGCATGTTGGGGAAACGCGCCGGCAACACCGTCGGCTCGTGCTCGGAGCCGTCGTAGTTGTCGCGGAAATTCACCGTGTCCTTGTCGAGGTCATCGAGCATGGCATTGGTGATCTTCTGCATGCGCACTTCGGTGTAGCGCATGGCAGCCGGCATATCGCCGTCGACCGAGCCGAAGTTGCCCTGGCCTTCGACCAGCAGCTCGCCCATGGAAAAGTCCTGCGCCATGCGGACCAAGGCCATGTAAACCGCGCTATCACCGTGCGGATGGTACTTACCGATAACGTCGCCAACCACGCGGGCCGACTTGCGATAGGGCTTGTTGTACTCGTAGCCATTCTCACTCATTGAGAACAGGATACGACGATGCACCGGCTTGAGGCCGTCGCGCACGTCGGGGAGAGCGCGGCTCACGATCACGCTCATGGCGTAATCGAGATAGGATTTGCGCATCTCGTCGGTGATGGCGATCAACGAAATGTCGGAGGGCGGCACAGCGCCAGTTCCGTTTTCAGGCGTATCGGTCACTGGGGTGATTCTTGGTTGATTGAGTTACCTTCCAGATAAGCCATTTCGCGAAAAAATGCGAATTTCGCACAGTGGAAATTGTGGAGATCACGCCGCGACCGTGGCCTTTCGGTTCATTTGGCGAAAGCTGGGCAAGGCAACCGGCGCCAGCGTCGCCATCAGATACAGCAAACCGGTGACGCCGAGGGCAATCGCGATACCGTAACCGTCGATCAGCAACCCGCCATACAGCCCGCCGAAGGGCATCAAAGCCCAGGCGAGCGCCCCGAACAACGCGATGACGCGGCCCACCATGGCGGCCGGAATGCGCTCGAACAGGATGGCGCCGATGATGGGGTTGAGGAACCCTGCCGCGAAGCCACTGACGATCAAGACCGCGACGATTGCCGGCAGCGGCGCATCTATGGCGAAGATGACCATGGGCATCGGCCCGGCAAACAAGAACCCGATGGTGTAGATCAGCAGCCGCGGCAGGCGCGCGCCGATGACGGCCGCGATGGCGGCGCCCGCTATCGAAGCGCCGGAAAACGTTGCGAGAAATATCCCGACCCAGGTGACGTCGAGGCCCGCTGATTTGACCCAGACCGGCAGCAGAACGATACCATAGGCCTGATCGAACAGGTTGGTTATCGCGATCATGATGCAGAGACTTCTGAGCACGGGATCACCACTCAGCACGGTCCAGCCTGCCGCAAGGTCGGTGCCATAAGTAGTGGCGACATCGCGCTTCGTTGCCTGAGCCAGGCGGCCTGGAATGCCGAACGCCACCACCAGCCCGGACAGGCAGAATGCCAGCGCATTGGCCAGTAACGCCGGTGCTGGTCCGAGCAACGCGATTAGCGCCCCGGCGCTGGCAGCACCGATCGTGCCGGCCAGCCGGTCACTTGCGCCCATCACGCCCGTCACCCGCTCAAGCGGCACGTGCCCAAGTGCCGCAATCGTTGGCACCAGCGCCTGCTTTGCCGCATCGGACGGCGCCCGCAGCACGCCGATCAACGCGACCGCAGGCAACAGCACCCAGATGGAGAGCACGCCCGCCCAGAACAGCAATGGCACCAGCGCCACCGCGATCATCGAAAGCCTGTCGCACCAGATGGAAATACGCCGCGCCCCGATACGGTCGATCAGCGGGCCGGCTAGCGCTTTGGCAATAACATAGGGCGCCATCTCGGCAAATCCGACCAGACCGGTCAACACCGGACTACCGGTAGTGGTCAGCACCAGCCACGGAATAGCAATAGTCGACACCCGCGTACCGCCAATGGAGGCGACGCTAGCAACAGCCAGTGCGATCAGCGGGCCCTGCCTCGTCATGATTCGACACCGTCCTCCGTCGTTCGTGGCGCAGTGTGAAGGATGAGGCTAGATACTCTAGCGAGTCCAGTCCGCGATGCTTAGCCCCTCGACGCGCGAAAATTCGCTGGTGTTGTTGGTGATGAGGGTCAGGTTACGGGCCTTGGGCTGCCCAGCAATCAGGACGTCATATGTACCAACGGAGGTACCAAGGCTCGACGAACTAGCCTGATCTGACCGCCTCAGTTCGCCCCGTCGTACTCGGCCCTTGACGCGTCGATGTGCGGGTGGTTCTGCCCAGCCCACTCGATCAGGTGCCCGAACGGTACGATGATGGACTCGCCCAATGGGGTCAGACGATATTCTACCGAGGGTGGCTTGGTGTCGTAGACGCGGCGGGCGACCATGCCGTCTCGTTGCAGGTCGCGTAGGGTTTGGGTCAGCATCTTCTGCGAAATGTCGGGCACCTCGCGGCGCAACTGGTTGAAGCGTTTGGGGCCGCTGGCCAGGGTCATCACCGACAGCATGCTCCATTTGTCGGAAATCTTGTCGAGCACGCCGCGTACCGGGCAGTCGCTGGACGGGCCATCAGGGGCATTGTTCCAGCGCTCGACATAAAGCGCGGCCTGTTCGGACATGTTCAACATGGGTGGTTACTCCAAAGTGCCTTTATGCGGTGAAAGTGCCCTCTTTCGCTCCTAGTCGAAGCCGCCTAGATAGCGCTCTCTATTCGATACTTACTCTCCATCGGCATTCGCCGCAAGGACGGGTCTGTCGCAACAAGGACAGCGAAAATGACAGAATTCAAGGATCAGACCCTGCTGGTAACTGGCGCCGGTGGCAATCTCGGCCGCCTTGCGGTGGAAGAACTTTTGGTGCGCGGCGCCACCAAGATCGTCGCCGGCACGCGCGACACAGCCAAGCTGGCCGATCTGGCCGCCAAGGGCGTCGATGTACGCCACCTCGATTTCGATGATGCAGCCAGCGTCGCCAAGGCATTTGCCGGCGTCGATCGCCTGCTGCTGATCAGCACAGTTGCCGCCAACCGCGCCGAGCAGCAGGCTAATGCCGTCGCCGCCGCCAAGGCCGCAGGCGTCAAGCATGTCGTCTATACTTCCGCACCGAACGCCCGCCCCAACGCGGATGCCGGTGGCATCAACGACCACTATTGGACCGAGCAGGCCATCGCCGCATCGAGCCTCGACTTCACCCTGCTCCGCAATCACATCTATGCCGAAGTCACCTTGATGGGCGTCGATCACGCGCTGGCCAGCGGCCAGATGTTTAACGCAACCAAAGGCCGCGGCCGCACCTATGTTACCCGCGCCGACGCCGCCCGCACCGCCGCGGGCGCCCTGCTCTCCGCTGAAGGCAAGCAGGTTCTCGACGTCACCGGCCCTACGGCCTTAACCCCAGACGAAGTGGCAAAGCTGCTGAGCGGCCTGTCGGGCAAGCCTCTTGCCGCTGTCG
>JAQGKG010000068.1 GCA_028290245.1 Devosia sp.
GGCGCAGGCGGAACGAGAAAATCTGGATCAGCATGATGCCGAGCCAGAATACCGGCACCGAAATCATCAGCGCCGGCAGCGACTGCAACAGGTTCCGCAGCCATGTGAACGGCGCGAGGGTCGCGGCAAATGCCAGTGCGCCCGCGATGATCACGGCGAGCACAAGAGCCAGGCTGGCAAGCCGCAAGGTTGGTGGCAGGTTAGCGGCAAGCAGCGCGTTGACCGGAACGCCGGCCTGCACCGAATAGCCGAAGCTGCCCTGCAGGAAATTCCACAGCGTATTGCCATACTGCACCCAGATCGGCGCATCGGCGCCATACAGCACGCGGATTTCGGCGATCTGCTCGGGGCTCAGCCCCATTTCAGGGTTCTGGTACTTGATTAGAATAGCGTCGCCCGGCAGCGCCTGCAGCAACAGGAACGAGGCGGTAAAGGCCAACAGCAGCACGATGGCCGCCTGCCCTATTCTGCTCACGAGAAGTCGTGTCACGTGCCTCGCTCCAGTCTTGTCGAAAATGAGCTGTCCGGCACAGGGGGGCCGGACAGCCATGATGGTCGCGCCTTAGCGGGCGGACAGCCATGTGTTGTAAAAGCTCGGGCGGGCCACCGCATCGAAGCTCACGTCATGCACGTAAGGCGCGGCAGCAAAGGTCTGCGGCTCTTCAAAGATCGGGATCACATAGGCCTGATCGAGAATGTAGGTCTGCACCTCACCCGTCAGCTCCAGCCGCTTGGCACTATTGGGCTCCGAGGAAATCGCGAGCAGCAGTGCATTGAGCTCTGGATCTTCCCAGGTCGCGTTGGCATTAAGCCCGCCCTTTTGCAGCAGGGCGTCGCGGTTGGTCGGGAAGAAGTTGGACTTGATCACGTCGGGATCGGCACGGCCCACCATGGCAGGACGAATGGCGGTCTTGAGCGGATCGATATTGTCCGTCGTCGCGCTGCCGGCATCGCCCGCCAGTACGTTGAGCTTGACGCCGGCCAGCGCCCACTGCTGGCTCAGCAGTTGCAACGTCGCGCGGTTTTGCGGCTGCGGCAGGGACTCATAAACGTTGAGTTCGAGCTTCTTGCCCTCCTTCTCGCGGATGCCGTCAGCACCCGGCACCCAGCCGGCTTCGTCGAGCAGCGCCTTTGCCTTGTCGAGATCGAAGGCCAGCTTGTCATGCAGGTCGACATAGCCTGCGGCTGTCGCAGCGATGACCGAGGTAGCCTGAGGATAATGCGACGAGAACAGCGTCGAGACGATTTCGGCACTATTGGTCGCGGCGGTCAGTGCCTGACGCACCTTGAGATCGCTGACCAGCGGGTTCTCGGGACGGAAGACGACATTGTTGTTCACGCCGCGCGTTGGTGCCGACAGCACCTCATAGTTCTGCGTCTCGACCTGAGCCTCGTCATAGGCCTGAATCTGGCGAATGAGATCGGCCTGGCCGGCGAGCAAAGCGCCAATGCGCACGCTGTCTTCGGGCGTCACGATATACTGGATGGCGTCGAGATAGGCGCGGCCCTGATGCTCGATATTGGCCGGACCCCAGGCGTAGTCTTCACGCGCCTTGAGATTGAGGCTCTGCCCCAGCACTTCGCTTTCAACGACGAAGGCGCCCGAGCCGATGATCTTGGTCGCATCGCCCAGTTCGGCATAGGGTTGTTCGAGCACGCTTGGCGCCACGATGCCCGAGCCGATCACTGACGTGGCCTGCAGGAAGCCGGGAGCCGGCTTCTTGAAGGTGAACCTGATAGTCTGCGCATCGACCACTTCGCTGTGGTCATAATTATTGATGGCTTCGGCGACCGGATAGCCGAGTTCCTTGTTGCCCAGGCCGAACGTGTCGAAGTTCTTCGCCACGGCCGCTGCATCGAGCGGCGTGCCATCCGAGAAGGTCACGCCGGAGCGGAGCTTGAAGGTATATTCGGTGGCATCTGCGTTGATCTCCCAGCTCTCGGCGAGCCAGGGTTCGTTCTGCAGTGTTTCGGGATTTTGCCAGGTCAGCTTGTCGGTGATCTGGTTGAGGATACCGCTGTTGGGATAGAAGCCGCCAGCCGGTGGATAGAGATTTGTGTGGGCCTGTTGTTCCAGATAGACCAGCGTGCCGCCCTGCGCGGGCTGCTCCTGTGCCACCACTGCCATGGCCGATACGCCGGTCAGCAGCACGGCTGCCAAGGTCGCTTGCACTTTGCGCCGCAGCGCATTCGATGGGATCAGAGACACGTCAAATTCCTCTTGGCAGGGATCTCGCTTGGGATCCGGCATGCCAAGAGCCTACTCCTGGGGGAGGTTTATTCAACAATGTCTAGTAGAGTAGTAGTCTATTGTGGCGGGAGGACGGAGCAAGTTAATTCCACGGATACGGGCGCCGTCAGAAAATCTTGCGTGAGGCGCGCTTAAGCCCCTATCGCTCGCTTGGGTTCGAACAAGCGATCACGCGAGCCGGTGAGATGAGTCTTCATCAAGCTGCGGGCGCCGTCGGCGTCGCCGGCTGAAATCGCCTCGTAAACCGCAGTGTGTTCGACGAACACATGCTGCAAACCATCACTGGTGCTGCGTAGCGACAAGCCGTGGAAGCGCATGCCGACGGCGATATGATCTTCCAGCGCCTGCATGGCAGTAGCGAAATACGGGTTGGTCGAGGCCTGGGCGATGCTCAGGTGAAACATGAAATCGGCGTCGGCGCGGTGGGCCTGCCGGTTGGTGGCGTCGCGCAGCAGGCTCAGCGCTGACTTGATCTTGGCCAGCGCCTCGGGTGAACGGCGCACCGCCGCCATGGCTGCCGCTTCCGGCTCCATGGTCAGGCGAAAATCGTAGCAATGCTGCAGGTCAGACAGATTTTCCATCTGCCCGAAACCCAGCGGCTCGCGCAGCCCCTGCTCGCGCACACAGCTGCCGGCGCCACGACGGGAATAAATCAGGCCCTGGTCACGCAGCCGCTGCAGGGCATCGCGCACCACGGGCCGTGACACCTGAAATTCGGCAGCCATGGCATGTTCGGTGGGCAGGCGCTCATC
>JAQGKG010000071.1 GCA_028290245.1 Devosia sp.
TCTTCTTCCTCGCCCTCGTCGACCTCTAGCGGCACCACGATGGTGATATAGCCCTCGGCAATGTTCACATGCGGCACTACGGCTTTGGTGAACGGGTAAAGATAAGTATCGCCGCTTTGCGGATCGCGGACTTCGAGCAGATCGCCGGCGCCGAAATTGGGTAGGGCCGAGACCTGGCCGATGGTTACGCCGGTGTCGAGACGCGCCTCGAGGCCAATAAGGTCGGCATGATAGAAGTCGTCTTCGTCCTCGGGCCGAGGCAGCTTGTCCCGGTCGATGAACAGATTGACGCCATTGAGGCTTTCGGCGGCGTTACGATCGGAAATTCCATTAATCTGGGCCACGACCACAGTCTTGTGCAGGCGCAGCTTGCTCAGCACCACCGTCAGCCCGGGCCTGTCGGTATCGAGCGGGCCATAGGTGCCGATGGCCAGCGGATCCTGGGTATGGGTGGCGACGCGCACATGGCCCTTGATGCCATGCGCTGCGCCAATCTGGCCGAGTAAAATCTTGTCGTTGTTATTGGTCATGCTCGCTCCGGCAATATTGAGCGGTCTTAGCAGGCGCAGCGCCGCTTGGGAATCAGAACGGAACCAAGCTTGGCCCCACGCTATTGTTCAAGCACATTAACAGGAGTTAACCCGTGGCCAAGACCCTCACCGAGCGTGACGACATCCGGCAATGGGCCGAGGCTCGCGGCGGCAATCCGATGCTGATGGATACGCCCGATGGCACCGGCACGCGCACATTGCTGCAGTTGACCTTTGGCCAGCATGCCATCAATACCGAGGGCAACGAAGGGCCGGACCGCATCGGCGGCTTCCAGCTTGTGAGTTGGGAAGACTGGTTTGCCGCGCTCGAAACTGGCAAGTTGGCGCTGCGGGTATCTGATGATCTGGCAGGCGGCAGTGAAGCCGAGTTCGAATTCGTCGAACGGGACTGAGTGTTCAGTCCCGTCCGGTGAATGGATTAGTTCTGGCTCGGCAGCGACTGGAAGCCGTTTTCATACAGATTCATCGTCGCCTGAATATCCTCGATATGCATGGTCAGGCCTTGCTCGACGGCTTCAGCTTGGCGGCGAAACAGATCGCGGCGCGATAGCAGTTCGAAGCGCTCACTTTCGAGTTCCTTCAAGGCCATGTCGATACGATCGCGATGGGTCGCGAGACGTTGGACCATCGGAGCCGTCTGCTTGGCTGCTTCCTGGAGCACGGACTCCATTTGTTCCAATTCGGGCTGGACGATCTTAAGGCTGGTTTTTTGGCGCACAGTCATCTTTCTCACTCCTTGGTTAGCGTGCCCGGCGAGAAAATGGTCTCCGTTCGGTCAACGTGTGAAAAGGTAAGTGTGAGTCATACCCAAAAGTTGCCGTCGAAAGATACTTTATCGTCTATTTACCATTAACATAAAATCGCCCCACCGTGACTCATCGCGTATAATTGAGGACTCACAGGATTCTAACCAGACTCTGCAGATGCTTCGATAGATTCCATATCTTCATCGGAAAATCCGAAATGGTGGCCGAGTTCGTGGATCAGAACATGAGTGACGACTTCACCTAAAGTGTTGTCGTCATTCTCGGCCCAGTAGTCGAGAATGGCCCGGCGATAGAGAAAAACGGTGTTGGGCAATTGGCCGGTCTGGGGCACGGCGCCGTCTTCGGTCATGCCGACGCCGACAAACAAGCCCATCAGCTCGAATGGGCTTTCCATGCCGAAGCCATCCAGCACGTCCTGCTCGGCATAGTCGGCGACTGAGCAGGTCACGTCGGCTGCGAGCGTCTTGAACGGCTCAGGCAGTTCGCGAAGCGCGGCCGTAGCCAGCGCCTCGATGTCGTCGAGGGTAGGCGCGAACCGCGCCCCCCAATCTAGATCACTTACTGCCACTCGCGAATGTCGACGAAGTGGCCGGCGAGGGCTGCGGCGGCGGCCATGGCGGGCGCCACGAGATGGGTGCGGCCCTTGAAGCCCTGACGACCCTCGAAGTTGCGATTGGAGGTCGAGGCGCAGCGTTCTTGCGGCTTGAGCTTATCGGGGTTCATGGCGAGGCACATCGAGCAACCTGGCTCGCGCCACTCAAAGCCGGCATTGAGGAAAATGGTGTGCAGGCCTTCGGCCTCGGCCTGATCCTTGACCAGGCCCGAGCCGGGCACGACCATGGCATTTACACCGGCCGCGACCTTGCGATCGCCGATCACGGCTGCAGCGGCGCGCAGGTCTTCGATGCGGCCATTGGTGCAGGAGCCGATGAAAACGCGTTCAACCGGAATGTCGGTGATCTTGGTGCCGGGCTTGAGGCCCATATATTCCAGCGCGCGCCACTTGGAGGCCCGCTTGTTCTCGTCGGCGATATCGTCGGGGTTTGGCACGACGCCGGTAACCGAGATGACGTCTTCGGGCGAGGAGCCCCAGGAGACGATGGGCGGCAATTGAGTCGCGTCGAGGATCACGACCTTGTCGTAGACCGCGCCTTCGTCGGTATAGAGGGTTTTCCAATAATCTAGCGCCATGTCCCAGGCCTTGCCCTTGGGCGCGCGGTTGCGGCCTTCGACATAGTCGAACGTGGTCTGGTCGGGGGCGATCAGGCCAGCGCGGGCGCCGCCTTCGATGGTCATGTTGCAGACCGTCATGCGGCCTTCCATCGACAGGGCTTCGATGGCTTCGCCAGCGAATTCGATGACGTGGCCATTGCCACCGGCAGTGCCGATTTCGCCGATGATGGCGAGGATGATGTCCTTGGCGGTGACGTGGGGCGGCAGCTTGCCGTCGACCCGCACCAGCATGTTCTTGGCTTTTTGCTGGATCAGCGTCTGGGTGGCCAGCACGTGTTCCACTTCCGAGGTGCCGATACCATGCGCCAGTGCGCCAAAAGCGCCATGCGTCGAGGTGTGGCTATCGCCGCAGACGATGGTCATGCCGGGCAGGGTGAAACCCTGTTCGGGACCGACGATGTGGACGATGCCCTGGCGCTTGTCGAAGGGGTCGAAATATTCGATGCCGAACTCACTGGTATTCTCGGCTAGCGTCGCGATCTGGATGGCGCTTTCCGGATCAGGATTGGGCAGCGAACGGTCGGTGGTCGGGACGTTGTGATCGACCACGGCCAACGTGCGCTCGGGGTGACGTACCTTGCGGCCATTGAGGCGCAGGCCCTCAAAGGCCTGTGGGCTCGTGACTTCGTGGACGAGGTGACGATCGATATAGAGCAGCGAGGAACCGTCCTCGTTGTTCTGCACCAGATGGTCGTCCCAGATCTTGTCGTAGAGCGTGCGTGCCTTGGTCATAGCGGTATTCCGGCAGGGAAAGTTTGGAGTGGTTCTAAGGCAGGAAGGGTCTAGTGGTCAAGCATAACCGTACTCATGGGTACGGTCAGACCGCGGACGGACGGTCCACGGCACCGCGCACGGCGAAGACGCCGAGCAGGCTGGTATCAAGACCGATGCGCAGGCGGCACCACAGCGCGATGGCGATCTGCGCAACGATGCGGGCACCCATATTGGCCGCAGCTGCGCCGACGATGCCGTAAACCGGGATAACGAGGAATTGCACGAGGAACCCCAGCGCCATGATGGTGCCGAAGATGGCCACATAGGCGCGCTCGTGCCCGGTCATCATCATGACGATCTTGGATGGGCCCGTGGCGGCGTCAAACAGCAAGCCTAGGGATAGCAGTACCAGCACCACAGCACCCTCGGCGTAGTAGTCGCCGAACAGGGACAGGATCAGGTCGCCCCAGCCGACAAAGATCGCAAAAATTACCAGCGAGAATAGGAAACCTGCGACTGAGGCGAGGGCCGTGATGGCCTGGGCCTTGCGCATTTGGCCGGCATGGAAATGTTGCGCCACCATGGGGGCGATCACCAGTTCGATGGCGAAGGTGAATAGCGTCATCAGCCCGGCGGTGCGGAAGGCGTTGAAATAGACGCCGGAGCTTTCGAGGTCGAGCATCAGCCCGACGAGGATCACGTCGGCATTGAGCGCCGCAGTCTCGATCAGGGCGCCGAGCATGAGCCAGCGGCTGATGCCGCCCCATTGCTGCCAGTAGCGGCGCACGGGCGACAGGCTGGGCGTCAGCACGTATTTGCCGGAGATGGAGCGCCAGAACTGCAGGGCCAGCATGCCGGATAGCAAAGCCGCCGAGAGGACCAGCGCATCGGGGCCGCTGAGGACGACGCCAAAGGCGAACAGGATCAATACCGTCCCGGGCAGGGCGAGGCGCCACAGGATGTCGCGCGGCACCAGCGCGGTCCACAGCGAACCTTGAGCCCGTAGAGCCGAGGAATTGTATTCAGCCATGGCCATCGGCAGTACGAGAAATGCCGCGCCATAGAAGTGGTTGGCCGTGTCGCCGAAGCTGGCGAATTGCAGGGTGATGAGTACTGCGGCGCAGAGCGCGAGTGCGATAGCAAGGCTGGCGAGGATGGTGAGCATCGAGCCGGCGCGGACTGCCTTGATGGCTTCTGACGCCCGGCCTGCGACGGTTTCCTGCGACCATAGGCGGAGGATGGCCATGGGTTGGCCGACGCCTGCGCCGATCGCCAGCACGGTTGCCAGTGCCAGCCCGAAGGCAAAGCGGCCGTATTCGTCCGGCGACATGGTGCGCGAGAGCACGACGTAGGTGATGTAGGTCAGGCCTGCGGTGGCGAGCTTGATGCCAAGCGACGCCACCGAGCGACGAAGCCCGGATTGTAGCAGCGCCGAAAGGTCAGAAGGAATCTTGAACCGCATAAAGGCCTCGAAGTCGGGGCTGCAGCCGCGACCCCGACAATTTGCCATGCCAATCTCAAGAAGGTCTTACTTCCTAGAGGTCGGCGAGATTACGAAGTTGTAACTTTGGCGCGCGCTTAGTGCCGGAAATGGCGCATGCCGGTCATCACCATGGCGATGCCGGCGGCATCGGCGGCGGCGATAACCTCATCGTCGCGCATCGAGCCACCGGGCTGGATCACGGCGGTGGCGCCAGCAGCGACGAGGGCTTCCAAGCCATCGGCGAAGGGGAAGAATGCGTCCGACGCAGCAACGGAACCCAGAGTTAGGGCGCCTTCGACACCGGCAGCCTTGGCAGCGTCGATCGACTTGCGGTGGGCGGTGAGGGCTGAATCAACACGGGACATCTGGCCGGCCCCGATGCCGACGGTGGCGCCTTGCTTGACGTAAACGATAGCGTTGGACTTGACGTGCTTGGCCACCTTGGCGGCGAGACGCAGGTCGGCCATTTCGGCGTCGGTCGGCTGGCGCTTGGTGACGACCTTGAGCTCGCAGTCATCGACATTGCGGTTGTCGCGCGACTGCACCAGCAGGCCACCGGCAACCGACTTAACCACAAGGCCGTCGGCCTTGGCATCGGCGAGACCGCCGGTCAGCAGTAGGCGCAGGTTTTTCTTGGCGGCGATGATGTCCTGGGCTTCCTGCGTCGCCGACGGAGCCACGATCACCTCGGTAAACACCTTGACGATCTCTGTGGCGGTGGCGGCGTCGATCTCGCGGTTGGTGGCAACAATGCCGCCAAAAGCCGAGACCGGGTCGGTGCGCAGGGCATTGGTATAGGCGGTCAGCAGGTCGCCAGCAACCGATACGCCGCAGGGGTTGGCGTGCTTGATGATGGCAACGGCTGCGACTTCGCTGGCGTCGAATTCGGAGACCAGCTCGAAGGCGGCGTCGGTGTCGTTGATATTGTTATAGCTGAGCGTCTTGCCCTGCACCTGGGTGGCGGTAGCGACGCCGCGGCGGTCATCGCCATTGGCGTAGAAGCCGGCCCACTGATGCGGATTTTCGCCGTAGCGCATCACTTCGCGCAGGGTGCCGGCAAAGCTGCGATAGGGAATTTCGGGGTAGTCGATGGCTTTGGCGAACCAGGTCGAGATGGCGCTGTCATAAGCGGCGGTGCGGGCATAGGCCTTGGCAGCGAGCTTCTGGCGCAGCTCGAACGGTACGCCGCCGGTGGTGGAAATTGCTTCGAGGATTGCGGGGTAATCGGCAGGGTCGACGACGACGGTGACAAAGGCGTGGTTCTTGGCCGCAGAGCGGACCATGGCGGGGCCGCCGATGTCGATATTTTCGATGATCTCGTCGTAGCTAGCGCCGGACGCGACTGTTTTCTCGAAGGGGTAGAGGTTCACCGCGACCAGGTCGATGGCGGCGATGTCATGCTCGGCCATCGAGGCGGCGTGGGTTGCGTTGTCGCGCACCGAGAGCAGGCCGCCATGCACCTTGGGATGCAGCGTCTTGACGCGGCCGTCCATCATTTCGGGAAAGCCGGTGAGGTCTGCGATCTCGCGGACGGGCAGACCAGCATCGCTGATCAGCTTGTGGGTGCCGCCGGTCGAGACCAGCTCCACGCCCGCTGCCGAGAGCCCCTTGGCAAAGTCGGCCATGCCGGACTTGTCGAATACCGAAAGCAGCGCCCGAGCGACCTTGACCGTCTTGCCCATGAGATGTGTCTCGCCTGTGATTGGATTTGGCGCTGGCTACCACGAAGCGCGGGTGGAGCCAACTGCAGACTGCTCGTCAGCTCTGTTCGAGCGTGAAGATCCAGGCGACTTCGGCGTCGGGGGCGACGTCGGCTTCCAGCACCAGTTGGCGGGTCTTGTCGAAGCCGACATAGGCGGACTGGCGGACGCTTTCCTCTTCGCGGAACTGGGCGCCTTCCCACAGGAAGCTCCAGACCGCGCCATTAGGCAGCACTAGCCGGACGATGCCCTCGCCGCGATTGCGACGCACCATGACGCCGGGCGCCAGGTGGAAACGGATGGCGAGCAGGCCCGACGGCGTGCCCTTGGGGGCGGCGACCATGCGGTCCTGGCCGACCAAGGTAGTGCCTTGCGAAAGAAGCGTAATGCGGCGCTCGATTTCGACCCCGAAGCGCTTGGCATAGCCATTGCTGCTCAGGATCAGCAGGTTGTCGGCCTTGTCGAGCGTGATGGACGGGTTGCGCTGCGCGGGCACGTCCTCGGCGTCGATGGTTGGCGCGGAATGGGCGATGCCTTGGCGGAACAGTGCCTTGCTGTCGGGCAGGTCGGATGGGGCCGGGCCGCAGGAGCCGAGGATCAATTCGGTGCCATGAGAAAATTCGAAGCCGAGAGCGCTGGCATGCAGGTCGCTGGCAAGGCCGGGCGGTGGGGCAAGCCCCGAATCGGCGATCACCACGGCGTTGCCATCGCGCAAAATGCCGTAACCGCCGAGCAGCATGGAACGGCGCTTGCGGATAGGTCCGTTGGCCTGGATGGCGATCAGCACATCATGAGGGAGTTGTCCGCAGCCGTTGAAATAGGCCGGTTCGCCGCTCGACAGGGTCAGCGCATCGAGGCTTTCGTGCATGCGGTCGATCTGGGCCACCAGCTCATTGCCGGCCTCCGATTTTACCGCTGCCGCGATGTGGCGAACGCTGACCAGCTCAACCAGCAACTGAAGCTGTAACCGTGGATTGCGCGACAGGTGCAGGCCGTCACTGTCGAGTTGGCTGGCCAGCAGGGCATTGAGCCGTTCGACGCGCGAGGGCACGTTGGTTTTGTCGTCCTGCTCACAGAATTCGGCGCCGAGCAGGGCAATGCCGGCAAACAGGGCTTCGGCTGGATCGCTGGTCAGGGGTGCCCGGACCTTGAGGCTTTGGATTTGCGCGCCGAGCACGCGCTGGATGGTGCGCGCTTCGGCGGCATTGGCGCCATCGAGCAACAACGGCAGGTGACGCAGCCAGTTGATGACGCGCTGGGCGGTCAGTGCCGGCGCCCAGGTGTCGTGCTGGAACTGGGCTTCATGGCCGATCCAGTCGAGCACCAGCATGCGGGCAAAGCGGCGTTCGCCACTGTCGCGCACGTCGCGGAAATGCCGTAGCCAGGAAAAACCGTGCAGATTCAGCCACCAGTCGACATGGCTGACCTCGAGCGTGAAGGGCGAGGCGCCGTTGGTCTCGATCAGCTTGCTGGCCAGCAGGTAGCGTCCCGCCATCATGTCGCGCACCGCTTCGCGATCGGCGGGGCGGAGTTCGGGCAGTTCGCCACCGAAGGCATCGTCAGCCAGCCCGCGCCAGGTCCAGCGCAGAATGGGCAGCGTTACGGTGGCGTCAGCGATACCGAGCGCGAACTTGCGCAAGCCGTGGGGCAGGTGCGGCGCCATCAGCGCATTCGCTCCTGCCACGCGGCGTGTGCCAGCACTGCGTTGTGTGTGCCCGTCACCGGTTGCGTCCTCACTGGCCCTTATGGGCGCTTGTTTTTTCAGCGGCGACGGAAGCGAGCTACGAAGAACCCGTCCATGCCGCCTTCATTGCCGCCCGGCTTCATGCCGGGATGGGTGCGCACCAGACCCTTTACGGTCACGGCGCTTTCCAGGCCCGGCAATTCGTCGGTAGTCACCGGCCAAAGTTCGAGGCCGGGCAGGGTACCGAGAGCCCATTCGACCTGCTCTTCACCCTCGGCGGGCTCAAGCGAGCAGACGCAGTAAACCAGCACACCGCCTGCATCAAGGCAACGGAAAGCATTGGTAATCAACGCTTTTTGCAGCCGCACGCGGCCTGCAACGTCGCCAACAGAGCGATGCCAGATCACTTCGGGATGGCGACGGAAGGTGCCGGTGGCTGAGCAGGGCGCATCGAGCAGCACGCCGTCATACAGCGAATTGGGCGCAAAAGTGCCCGCGTCGCCGACGATGATTTCGGCGCTGTAGTCGAGCCGCTTGAGGTTTTCTTTGAGCCGCTCCATGCGGTTGGCATCGGCATCGAGTGCCGTGACCATGTAGCCGGCCTTGAGCAATTGCGCGGTCTTGCCACCGGGGGCGGCACACAGGTCGAGCACGCGGCCGCCAGCTTTTGCACCAAGCAGGCGCGCCGGAATGGCGGAGGCGGCGTCCTGCACCCACCAGCGACCCTCGGAAAAACCGGGCAGGGCATCGACGGGCCGGTCGCGCTGATCAACGCGCACGGTATCGGCAATGAGTTTTTCGGCGCCAAGCGAATGAATCAGGTCGGCGTCATCGTCCTTGAGCGTCAGATCAAGCGGCGCGCCGGCCAGCAGGGCGCTGGAAAAGCCGTTAATGGCCCCTTCGCCATAGGCCTCGAGCCAGGTATCGCCAAAGGTGTCGGGGATCAGCATATCGTCTTCGAGCATGCCGAACTTGGCCGAATTGGCCTGGGCATTGCGCAGAACCGCGTTGATCAGGCCGGACAGGTGCCGGGCCTTCGGGTCTCGCTTGACGGCTTCGACGGCGAGGAACAACGCGCTGTGGGCGCCTAGATCAGGCAGGAACACCAGTTGCGCCAGCGACAGCCGCAGCACGGCTTCGAAGGTGCCGGACTTGCCGGGCATGCCCTTGTCGAGCAGCGAGTGAATGATGAAATTGAGCTGGCCCTGGCGGCGCAAGGCCGTGGTGATCAGCCGGTTGGCCAGCGCGCGATCGCGCCCGTCCACCAGTTCCTTGGTGGTCAGCGGCACGAAGTTGTCGCCAGCCAGTACGGATTTCAGCCGCTCTGCAGCGACGAGGCGGAGCTTGAGCCCCGCCGGATCAGGTTTGTTATGCGCCACGCTTGTTCTTTATCCCCAGGGACCGCGTTGTCCGCCGTCCTCGTCGGTTCGTCCGACGGTCGGCACGCGCCAGCCGCCGCCGATATCACGACCGGTCGAAACCGGCTGCTGGCGAGGCTGAGGCCTGCGGCCCTTATCGTCCACCTGCATCGAAGCCGCAAGCTTGCGCAGCGCCTCGATACGGTTGCCGGTGTCGGGATGAGTGGAAAACAGGTTATCCATGCGCTGCCCCGACAGGGGATTGATGATGTACATATGCGCCATGGCCGGATTGCGCTCGGCCGCGACATTGACCTGACGACCGGCCTGACCGGCGATCTTCTGCAGGGCGGAGGCCAGCGCCAACGGGTCGCCCGAAATCTCGGCGCCGCCTTTGTCAGCCTCATATTCGCGGGTTCGGCTCACCGCCATTTGCACCACCATGGCGGCGACGGGGGCGAGGAAAACCATCAGCAGCGAACCCATGCCGCCGAGCGGATTGTTGCGATTATTGCCGCCGCCGAAGAACAGGCCGAACTGCGCCAGTGCCGAAATTGCACCGGCAAAGGTTGCGGTAATGGTCATGGTCAGCGTATCGCGGTTGCGGATGTGGGCCAATTCGTGGGCGATCACCGCGGCGACTTCGTGGGTGTCGAGATGCTTGAGCAGGCCAGCTGAAACCGCCACTGCAGCGTTCTGCGGATTGCGGCCGGTGGCAAAGGCATTGGGCTGGTCGGACTGGATCAGGTAGACCTTCGGGGTCGGAATGCCGGCTTTGCGCGACAGAATATCGACCATGTCATAGAGTTCAGGGACGCGGCTGCGCTCGACCGGCACTGCATTTTGCATGCGCAGCACCAGCTTGTCGGAGTTCCAGTAGCCGAACAAATTGGTCACCAGCGCAAAGCCGAAAGCCAGCATCATGCCGCTGGTGCCGCCGACAAAATACCCGACGGCCATGAACAGTGCAGTCAGCGCCGCCAGAAGAACCGTGGTACGAAAAGCATTGAACATTCTGAGCCCTTGGGTTCGTGTCCGTGAGCAATTATGTTGTGTGCCCATGGGTTGCATGCAAGCGCATGACCGAAACGTAATGCGGAGAGGGTGATGAGCGAAGATGAGATTGTGGACGAGGCGCCCCGGCCGCCGTTGAGCGAAGCGGCCAAGCGCGCGCTGGCCGAGGCCAAGGTGCGGCGGGCCGAGATCGACGCCAAGGCGGCCTTTGCACCCAAGGAACAAGGCGGTCGCGGTGGGCTGGAACCGGGTCGCTATGGCGACTGGGAGATCAAGGGGCTGACGAGCGACTTCTAGCCGACGATATCGGCCAGGCTGAAGCCGGCGGCGGAGGCGGCCACTGTCATGACGACGGCAATGATCGCCGCGATCAGCGCATATTCGACCGGCGCTATCCCGGCTTCATCGTTCATGAATTTTGATAGAAGCTTGAACATCAGGCCAACTCTACGCGGTACAATGGCGAGAGCATGGCAGAGATCAGCTGAACCGAAGCTGAACGATTAGCTGCGGGCGGCGAGGATAGCGGGCAGCAGCGTGTTTTCGACGTCCGCGGGCGATAGCGGGCCGACGTGTTTGAAGGTGATGACGCCGTTTGCGTCGACCACGAAGGTTTCTGGAACGCCATAGACGCCCCAGTCGATCGAGACGCGACGGTCGCGGTCCATGCCGACGGCATCATAGGGATTGCCGAGTTCGGCGAGGAAGGCGCGGGCGTTTTCAGGGGCGTCGGACTGGTTGATGCCGTAGAGCCGCACGCCGCTGACTTCCTTCAAGGCGACCAGCAGCGGATGCTCGTCGCGGCAGGGGATGCACCAAGAAGCGAAGACGTTGACGACGGTCACCTCGCCCTTGAGCGCGGCGGTATCGAAACCTGGTACGCCGAGTTCGGGCACTTCGGCCATGGCGAAAATTGGCGCGGGCTTGTCGATCAGCACCGAGCGAACAAGGCCCGGATCGCGGTTCATCGACATGGCGAACACGGCGACCAGCGCGACGAGGGCAATCAGCGGCAGGCCGAACAACACATACCGCATCAGGCGGCGCGACGCGCTTCGAGGGCGGCGAGCCTTTTGGCGGTGACCCGGGCGTCATACAGTGTCCAGCCGATCAGTCCGGCGACGCCGATGGCGACCCCGATATAGGCCCAGACGATGAAGACGGCGTGGGGTCCGAGGTCGATCATGGCCGATCTCCCTGCGCCATGCGGCGTTGCAGGCCAATGACCCGGCGGCGTTTGACTTCGGTGTGCATCGCCTTGAGCTGAAGCGTGATGAAAAGGAATGTGAACGCGAAAAACATTACGAACAATGGCGTCAGAATCGAGCCGGGCATGCGCGGGCCATCGGCGCGGAACACGCTGGCCGGCTGGTGCAGCGTGCTCCACCAATCGACGGAGAATTTGATGATCGGGATGTTGATGGCGCCAACCAGAGTGAACACGGCGATGACGCGAGCAGCGCGAAGCTGGTCGTCGAAGGCGCGCCACAGGGCGATCAAGCCGAGATAAATGAACAGCAGGACCAGCGTCGAGGTCATGCGGCCGTCCCATTCCCAG
>JAQGKG010000083.1 GCA_028290245.1 Devosia sp.
ACGCCGCTTATCATCTCGGGTCCATCCGATGATCGCAGCGATCTCTATCTCAAGCTCGACGCCATCATCCCGATCATTGGCGAAGACGATTTCGAGCTTGACGAAAAGCAGCGCGCGGTAACCTTCACCGACCAGGGCATCGAAAAACTCGAAGCCCGTCTGGCCGAGGAAGGCCTGCTCAAGACCGGCTCGCTGTATGACGTGGAAAACGTCGCGCTGGTGCATCACGCCAATTCGGCGCTGCGGGCCCACAAGCTGTTCCGCAAGGACAAGGACTATATCGTCCGCCAGACTCCAGAAGGTGGCGAAGTCGTCATCATCGACGAGTTCTCGGGCCGCATGATGCCGGGCCGCCGCTATTCGGAAGGCCTGCATCAGGCGCTGGAAGCCAAGGACGGCGCCAAGATCCAACCCGAAAACCAGACCCTGGCTTCGATCACCTTCCAGAACTATTTCCGCCTCTACAAGAAGCTGTCCGGCATGACCGGTACGGCGGCGACCGAGGCTGAAGAATTCGCCGACATCTACAAGCTCGACGTCGTCACCGTGCCGACCAACGTGCCGGTGCTGCGCAAGGATGACGAAGACGCCATTTTCCGCACCGCGGCCGAGAAGTTCGACGCCATCGCCGAGCTGATCAAGGAATGCCACGGCCGGGGCCAGCCGGTTCTCGTCGGCACGACGTCGATCGAAAAGTCGGAAATGTTGGCCGACCTGCTGCGCGCCAAGAATGTGGGCAGCATGAACGTGCTGAACGCCCGCCACCACGAGCAGGAAGCCTTTATCGTCGCCGACGCTGGCCTGCCGGGTGCCATCACGATTGCCACCAACATGGCTGGTCGCGGTACCGATATTCAGCTCGGTGGTAACCTCGAAATGCGCATCGAGCGCGAAACGGCTGACCTCGAAGGCGAAGCCCGTGAGGCCAAGATCGCCGACATCAAGTCGACCATTGCGTCCGACAAGGCCAAGGCCCTTGCCGCAGGTGGTCTGATGGTCATCGGCACCGAGCGCCATGAAAGCCGCCGTATCGACAACCAGCTGCGTGGCCGTTCCGGCCGCCAGGGTGACCCCGGCCATTCGGCCTTCTTCCTGAGCCTTCAGGACGACCTGATGCGCATCTTCCCGGTCGACAGCATGGATTCCATGCTCGGTAAGCTGGGTCTCGAGCAGGGCGAGAGCATCACCCACCCTTGGGTCACCAAGGCGATCGAACGCGCCCAGGGCAAGGTCGAGTCGCGCAACTTCGATATCCGCAAGAACATCCTGAAGTACGATGACGTTATGAACGATCAGCGCAAGGTGATCTTCGAGCAGCGCATCGAAATGATGGATGCCGAGGACATCAGCGAGACTGTCATCGAGATGCGCCACGACGTGGTGGACAACATCATTTCCAAGGCCATTCCGCCACGCTCATATCCCGAGCAGTGGAATGTCGAACAGCTCGAAACGGCGGCCAAGACCTATCTCAACATTGACGTTCCGGTGAAGGATTGGGCAGCCGAAGAAGGCATCGACCCCGAGGTCGTGACCGAACGCCTGATCGCGGCTGTCGATGCCGCCGCGGCCGCCAAGGAAGCGCGTACCATTGCCAATATGGAAGCGGCTGGCCAGTCAAACCCGACCGTGATGCGCCAGGTGGAAAAGTCCATCCTGCTGCAGTCGATCGACGGCTTGTGGCGCGAGCATCTCGTCACTCTCGATCACCTGTCCAAGGTCGTCGGCTGGCGCGGTATCGCCCAGCGCGATCCGCTGACCGAATATAAGCAGGAAGCCTATGAGCTGTTCCAGGGCCTCTTGGCAAACCTCCGCGAACTGGTGACGACGCAGCTCAGCCACATCGAGCTGCAGCCGCGCGTGACCACCCCGCCGGTGCCCGATCTCAGCCGCCTGCGCGAAACTCATATCGACCCGCTAACCGGCGAGAACGACGCGGACGGTGGCGACACCATCGCGGATTCGCTCGGTGCGGTAGGCAGCGATCCGTCGCTGAAGCCAATCGATCCGGCCTTGCTGGTCGGCGTCTCGCGCAACGCGCCATGCCCCTGCGGCTCCGGCAAGAAGTTCAAGCACTGCCACGGCGCTTTCTAGGCCTCTGGCACCGACGATATGAAAAAGCCCGGGTGTGAACCCGGGCTTTTTGTTTGTCCTATTGGCCCGATCAGGCGGCGATGGCGGCAATATCGTTTAGAGCGGTAACAGCGTCGGCCGGCAATACCAGCTCGGCCACGGCCAGATTCTCCTGCAGATGAGCAACCGACGAGGTGCCCGGTATCAGCAGGATATTGGGCGAGCGCTGCAACAACCAGGCAAGCGCCACCTGCATTGGAGTGGCCTCCAGGCGCGCGGCGACGTCAGACAGGGTCGATGACTGCAGCGGGTTAAAGCCGCCCAGCGGGAAGAAGGGCACATAGGCGATGCCGGCCGCAGCCAGCTCATCGACCAAGGCATCGTCACCGCGATGAGCCAGGTTGTACTCATTCTGCACGCAGACGATCTCGGCAATCGAGCGGCCCTCGGCAACCTGTGTTGGCGTCACGCTGCTCAGCCCGATATGCTTGACCAGGCCGCGACGCTGCAGTTCGGCCAGGGCTGTGACCGGGGCTTCGATCGAGCCTTCGGTCGGGACCATGCCGAACATGATGCGCATATTGACCACGTCCATGACTTCCAGGCCCAGATTGCGCAGATTGTCCTCGACGGCCTTGGTCAGGTCGGCGGCGGAATAGGCCGGTAGCCAGGAGGCGTCGTCACCGCGCACAGCGCCGATCTTGGTGACGATCGTCAGGTCGTCGGCATAAGGATGCAGCGCCTCGCGAATGATCTGGTTGGTGACATGGGGGCCGTAAAAGTCGCTGGTGTCGATGTGGTTGACGCCGCTCTCGACTGCCGCGCGCAGCACGGCCACAGCCGCGTCCCGATCCTTGGGCGGGCCAAAGACATGCGGGCCTGCCAGTTGCATGGCGCCATAGCCGAGGCGGTTCACAGTGTGGTCGCCCAGGGTATAGGTGCCAGCCGTTTTGATATTGGACATGATGTTCTCCATTGTCTGCAGCCTAGATAGCGCTTGCCCATTGCCCTGATAAGCGACCATTATCCGCACGGGCTGTGCGGATTGGCGGACAATGGAACAGGATCTACACGCCCACAGGACGTTCGCAACGG
This sequence comes from Devosia sp., assembly GCA_028290245.1. Taxonomy (GTDB): domain Bacteria; phylum Pseudomonadota; class Alphaproteobacteria; order Rhizobiales; family Devosiaceae; genus Devosia. The sequence continues at coordinate 3,169 of JAQGKG010000083.1, forward strand.
TGGCACGGCTGGGCGGGGTTCGCGAAGCGGCGCGCAGCATGGGCCGGAGTGCATCACGCCTCAGTGATGCGGTGCGGCGGCAC
>JAQGKG010000121.1 GCA_028290245.1 Devosia sp.
CCAGGAAACGTGAAGGCACGTCCAGTTTCGCGGCAGAGGGTGGCATAGACGGCGAGGGTCGTTCCCATGTTCATCGCATTGCCCACCGCGCTGCCGATGACTGTATGCGGGCGATGGACGCTCCAGGAAAAACCATCGCGTTCGCTCGCGGCGAAGACCTCGTCCTCCTGCGCATAGTAGAAATTATCGACGGGCAGCCGGCCCTGCTCTTCTCGGAACGGTGTCTGCGGCAGCACGCCCTGACCGTAAGATTCGAACGGTCCGAGGTAATGCTTGAGGCCAGTTACAAGAGCAACATGCCGTGGAGCGGCAGGACGGGCTAGGCCATCCAGAAGGTTGCGCACCATGGTGGAATTGACGCGAATGTTCTCTTGTTCACTGTCCTGGCGAAGCCAGGTGGTGATGAAGACCGCGTCGGGGCTGATGCCTGTCAGCGCTGCGGTTGTCACCGCGGCGTCCTGTAGGTCGGCTACTACGGGCGCAACGCCGTCCTGGCTCACTGGCCTGCGGGCCAAACCGTGCACCTGCCAGCCCTGCTGAACTAAAAGAGACGAAATGGCGCCTCCGACGATGCCACTCGCACCCACTACCAGCGCTGTTTTCGCCATCATCATGTTCCTAAAATTGTAAGAGGACGTAGGGCGCTTGCGACGCACGCCGCAATCCACCACGTTCAGTCTTGCTCATGGTCGAGCGTCATTCACGGCACGGCAAAAACAAAAAGGCCGCCGGGGCAAACCGGCGGCCAAGGTAAAAGCCTGAGTGATTGGAGGTCAGAATCAGGCAGAAAGCAAATCAAGTTGTGCACGGATTCCCGTGCGAAGATCGTCGATGGGAAGCGAGCGCCCGTCTTGCTCGTGATGCCAGAAAGTCCAACCGTTGCATGCTTCAGCGCCCTGAACCAAAGCGCCAACCTTGTGGATGGAGCCTTGATGAGTGCCGGAGACCAGTGAGCCGTCTGCACGAACCATGGCGAAGTAACGTTTCGTTAAGTCGAAAAGTTGCGTCCCAGGCTCAATTAGCCCTTGTTCGATCAGCGAACCGAACGGAATGCGGGTTTCCTTGCGCTTCGGCGTGACCGATTGCAGGGCCTCGAACACGCCGGGGCGAATGGCGGCAATGCGCTTGAGGGCGGCATTGATATAGCTCTCCTCGCGTTCGATGCCGATGAAGTGGCGGCCCAGCTTGCGGGCCACCGCGCCAGTGGTGCCAGTGCCAAAAAATGGGTCGAGCACGATATCGCCCGGCTTGGTGGTGGCATTGAGAATGCGGAACAGCAGGGCTTCCGGCTTCTGGGTCGGATGAACCTTCTCGTCGTCATCATTCTTGAGGCGTTCGGCGCCGGTGCAGATGGGGAACAGCCAGTCGCTGCGCATCTGCGTGTCATCATTTGCCAGCTTCATCGCTTCGTAATTGAAGGTGACGCGGCTTTTCTGGCTCTTTGCGGCCCAGATCAGCGTTTCATGCGCATTGGTAAACCGCGTGCCGCGGAAATTCGGCATCGGATTGGCCTTGCGCCAGATCACGTCGTTGAGCATCCAGAAATCGAGATCCTGCAGTGCCGAGCCGACGCGGAAGATATTGTGGTAGCTGCCGATGACCCACAGGGCGCCATCGGGCTTCAATACCCGGCGCGCGGCGGTGAGCCAGGCGCGGGTGAACTTGTCGTAGTGGGCAAAGCTGTCGAACTTGTCCCAGGCATCATCCACGGCATCGACTTTGCTCTGGTCGGGACGGGTGAGGCTGTGCTCAAGCTGCAGATTGTAAGGCGGGTCGGCAAAGATGAGATCAACGGAACCGGCCGGCAGGGCATTCATGTGGTCGATGCAATCGCCCACCAGAATAGTATCGATCGGGAGGCGTGACGCCTCTTCCGCATCGGCCTGAACAGCCTTAAGCGCGGTACGCAACATACACTTAACCCTAACGCAGTACTAATAAGACGGTTATAGCCCGCCACGGTTAATAGAGCGTTTTATCAAAGGGTTAGCGAGACGTTAACTTCGAACCGGCAGCAGGCAAAACCGCTCCAGTGGAGCGGCTTTAGGTGAGAAGGCCACGAGGCCTATGGCCGAATGGCTACGCGACCAGCAGCCGAACCCGGGCCCAGGCTTCGCGCACCGGGGCGAATTCCTCACGGTGGTGGCGGCAGGGGCCGTGTTCTACCAAGGCTCGCATGTGAGCCGCCGTGGAATAGCCCTTGTGGCCGGCAAAACCGAACTTGGGGGCGTCGCAATCCATGATACGGCACATTCGGTCGCGAGTGACCTTGGCGACAATGGAGGCGGCAGCGATGGAGACGCTGAGGCCGTCGCCACCGATCATGGCTATGCCCTCGCAGGGCAGTCCAAGCGGAATATCGCGGCCATCGATCAGGACACGGTCAGGTGTGATGCCTAGACTGTTCGCGGCCTGGGTCATGCCCCACAGTGTCGCGCCGCGAATGTTATGGCTGAGGATGATCGAGGGCGGGGCGAGCACGACTGATACAGCGAGCGCGGTCGCCATCACCTGCGCAAACAGCAGCTCACGCTGCTCTTCGGTTAGCTTTTTGCTATCATTGAGACCCGCCGGGATGGCGTTTGGGTCCAATACGACGGCCGAAACAACGACTGGCCCGGCCAGCGGGCCTCGGCCAGCTTCGTCGACG
>JAQGKG010000128.1 GCA_028290245.1 Devosia sp.
CGCAGGATGGCCAGAAGCTGGTTCGGAACTCGCCCGGCAGCCTGCCCAGCCGCGCCGCTGATAACCTGATCTGGCTCGGCCGCTACGCCGAGCGCTGCGAAGCCACGGTCCGCATCTTGCGCGCCTATAACGCCCGCCTGGCTGAGCTCAGCAAGGCCGACCTGCCGATCCTGACCCATTGTGCGGAATTTCTCGACAGCATCGACGTCGATGCCAGCGAGCCCATGCCGCAAGGGCTACTCGCCTCTATCGACAGCGCCGTGCACAGCGCCGGTCAAATCCGCGACCGCTTTTCGCCGGATGGCTGGCTGGCGCTGAACGATCTGCAAAAGACTGCCCAGCGCTTTGCCACCCGCGTCAAATCCGGTGACGACTCCACCCGCGGCATGACGGTGCTGCTGCGCAAGTTGGCAGGCTTCTCGGGCCTCGTGCATGAAAACATGTATCGCTTTGCCGGCTGGCGCTTTCTCGAACTCGGTCGCCGCCTCGAACGCGCCATTCAAATCGCGCGCATCCTCAGCCATCTCACCGGCAAGGATGCCCCAGACGGTTCGCTCGAAATGCTGCTCGAAATCGGCGACAGCGTCATGTCCCATCGCCGCCGTTATTCGGTCAGCGCCGGCACGCAGAGCGCTATCGACCTGCTGGCGCTCGATCCACTCAATCCACGCTCGGTCATCTTCCAGATCGCAGAATTACGCGCCCAGATCGAAATGCTCCCCGGTGGCGTCGACGACGGACAACTCTCATCCGCCGCCAAAGCCGCCTTGCAGATCGAGACCGACTTGCGCATCGCCGATCCTGCCGACATGACACCCGAACGCCTCGACAAGCTGGCCGCCGATATCGGCATGCTGGCCAGCCTCGTCGCCGCGGCATACTTCGTGTGACGACCATGCTCTACGATGTCCGCCTCGCCCTGCACTACGATTATGACGCCACTGTACATGGCGGCCGCCATCTCATTCGGGTGGCCCCCATCAGTGTGCCCGGTGTGCAGCGGGTCGTCGCTTCAGGCCTCTCCTTCGAGCCACGCCCGCAGCGCGAGAGCACCTTCACGGACTTCTTCGGCAACTCGGTTACCACGCTGGCCTATGTGACGCCGCATGGCCACCTCGATATCCGCCTGACCGCGCGCGTTCAGGTTGAAGACCACAACCCACCGGCCGACCTATCGCCGTCGCTGGAGGTGCTGCGCCAGGAAATATCGCGCTATTGGTCGGTCGAGCCGGATAGCCCGCATCATTTCCTCGCGTCCTCGCCGCGCGTTCCCCTGGTCCCTTCGATCACCCAATATGTGGAAGACGTCACCGCGGGAACGCCGTCAGTCATGGCCGCCGCTACCGCGCTCTGCATGGCTATCCACCGCGACTTTACCTACGACCCTAAGGCCACCGACGTCGAAACCAAGCCGGCCGAAGCCTTTGCCCTGCGCAAGGGCGTCTGCCAGGACTTTGCCCATGTGATGATCGCCGGTCTGCGCGGCATCGGCATTCCAGCCGGCTACGTTTCTGGCTTCCTGCGCACGACGCCTCCAGCAGGCAAGCCGAGGCTTGAGGGTGCCGATGCCATGCATGCCTGGGTGCGCGCCTGGTGCGGACAACACGTCGGCTGGGTCGAGTTCGACCCGACCAACGCCATGATTGCCGGGGCCGATCACATCTCAATCGGGCATGGCCGCGACTACGCCGATATCTCGCCCATCGTCGGTGTGCTCAAAACCCACGGCTCGCACGAAACCAGTCAATCAGTGGACGTAATCCGGGTCGAATAGATCCATCGAACTGATTCAATCGGCTCAGCGGAACCAATATTGATAGACCCCCGTTTCTTGGCCACGCGCAATCTTGCGCGGGCGAGGAGATGGCCATGACAACCGTGGAGATCAAGGCACTAGAGAATGCGGGCCGCGACACCATGGTGTGGACCGAAGGCTACGATGGCGAAACCCGCCACAGCGCCGTGTTCAAGGCCCTCGCCCCCGCTGCGTTGATCCTGGCAATCGCCGCCGGACTACTGGTCGCTATTCTGTAGCCGCCGTTAAAGCGTCACAAAAAACAATAGGAGAACTGCCATGGGCTTGGGTACAATTCTCGTCATCATTCTCATTCTGCTGCTAGTCGGCGCGCTGCCTAGTTGGGGCTATTCGCGCGGCTTTGGCTACGGCCCCTCCGGAATCCTGGGCGTCATTTTGGTGGTCGTACTCATCCTACTATTGATGGGACGCATCTAGATATCCAGCAAACAAAACAGGCGCAGCCAGTCTCTGGTTCTCACTTTATGAGAAGCGCCCGCGGGTTGAGAGTCGCCCCCCTTTCGCCCGCCCCTTGCCACCCCGATGCGCTTCGTGTGCATTGGGGTGTCTTCTTTTCTGCGCAGGGAACCCCATGGTTTTCAAAGCGTTTTATTCCTACAACAACAGGAGCGTCACATGGCCACCACTTCCGATCTCGCACCAGAGCGTAAAGCCGATCTCGCACCCGAGCGTAAACCAGCCGCTGCCCGCGTAAGCCGGGCGAGCACCAAGGCGCGTGAAGCACAGCTTGAAGATCAGGTTTCCCAGCTACAGAGCGACCTGAAGGCCATTGCAGCAACCTTGGCCCGCCTGAGCAACGACAAGGTCAACGAGGCCAAGGCTGTCGCCAATAACCAAGTGAATAACCTGCAGCGCCAAGCGGAGCACGTTGTGGAAGACGTGCAGGAACGGGCAAGCGACATTGAGCAGCAGCTCAAGGCGACCATTCGCGAAAAGCCTCTGACGGCGGTCGCCAGCGCAATCGGCATCGGCTTCGTGCTCGCACTCCTGTCGCGGTAACAGCCATGAACCTTCTGGTTCCGCTGGCTGCCCTGCTCGGCTTCGAGATTGAATCGATCACCGAGCGGGTTCGCAATGCCATCATCCTCAACGCCATTATTGTGGTCTTCGCAGCTATTGGGGCGTTTTTCCTCGTCGCTGCAGGCTTCTTCGCATTGGCCGATGTGCTTGGGGTGATTTATGCGGCGCTTATATTTGCGGCCGGATTTCTGGTGCTTGCGTTGGCTGTCTATCTCGGCAGCCTGATTGGTAAGGGTCGTCACAAACGCAAAGTCGCCGAAAAGCGCCGGTCTGGCGAAACGACTGCCTTCGTGACCACAGCAGCCATCACGGCGTTGCCTGTGCTGTTCAAGTCGCCGCTATTGCGAACGGTCGGCATTCCGGCTGCGGCCTTAGCTGCGTTCTTTCTAATGCGTGGCGGCAACGACAAGATCGGCGAATAACAAAAAGGCCGCCGATAGGCGGCCTTAAATCTGTTCGGCCGGCAACGGCATCCACACTTTCGCGACCACGCCGTCCGGCTCGAACTTGAGCTCGACCTCGCTGTCCAGCACCTTCGCAAGACTGCGCTGGATCAGCCGCGTCCCCAATCCAAACTCATCCGGCTTTTGCACCACTGGCCCGCCCTGTTCCCGCCAGGTAAGCGACAGACCACGCACTGGAGTGGTCTGGATTTCCCAGTCGATCCTGACGATTCCCTGACTGCTCGACCAGGCGCCATAACGATGCGCATTGGTCGTCAGCTCATGCAAAATCAGCCCAAGACCTACGGCATGATCGGCCGGCAACATCACATCATCGCCGCTGATCTCGGCGCGGTCTGGCCGAGTGCGGAACTGTGGCCCGAGTTGTGAGCCAATCACCTCGAACAGCTGAACCCCTGTCCAGTCACGGTCGGCCAACAGCACATGCGCGTCCGAAATTGTGCGCAACCTGCCGGAAAAGGCCTCGATAAAGTCCTTCGGATCCGGGTTTTGCCGAATGGTTTGGCGCGCCACGGACTGGATCATCGCCAAGGTGTTCTTCACCCGGTGATTAAGCTCCCGCAGGAGCAGTCGGGTGTGCTCCGCCGTTTGCTTGCTCTCTGAAATATCGATACTGGCGCCCATCATTACCAGCGGCTTGCCATCGGCATCGCGCTGATAAACCCGGCCACGCATGGTGAGCCAACGACCGGTATTGGCCGCCCGGGCCTCGGTGCTTAAATCGACGCCGTCGCTGAAGCTCGCATCGATACCTGCCTGCACCAGGCCACGATCACCCTCATGGGTTGCGGCCAGCACATCGGTTATCTGGATCATCTCGGTCTCAGGAAGGTCGTACATGCGCCGGAACATATCGTTGCACGTCACCTCGCCCGTCGACACGTCCCAGACCCAGCTGCCGACCTTACCGGCTTCAAGGGTCAACGCGTGGCGCCACTCTTCTTTCAAAAGGGCCGCGGCCGTACGGGCCCGGACACGGGCTTCATTCTTGAGTTCAAAAAGCGTGGAAGCAAGCCCGGCCAAGTCCAGAAGCTGCTGCTCCAGGCCCGGATCCACGAGTGTACGAGGCTTGCTGTCTATGACGCAAACCGAGCCCAACTTTTGCCCATCGACCTTGATGGCGGCGCCTGCGTAAAATCGAACTTGATAGGGACCAGTAACCAGCTCATTCTCAGCGAAACGGGGATCTTTAGTGGCATCGAGCACGATCAACGTGTCATCGTCGCTGGGCAATGCAATCGTGTGCGCACAGAACGCAGCTTCGTTAGAGGTCTCCGTCAGCCCCTCGACCCCGAAGCATGCCCTGAACCATTGCCTGTCTTGGTCAACCAGCGTCACCAGCGCAACTTCAGCACCAAAAATGTGAGCAGCAAGCCGACTCAACCGTTCGAAGTCCTGGTCCGGACCGGAATCCATGACGTCGAGTGACGCCAGAGCCTCGAGCCGCGCCGGATCATCCACTACCTTCCGGATATTTCCCGGAAGGGGAGGGCTTGAATCGTTCACTTATGGTCCTGACGCTATACTGCCGGAGCGGCATTTAAACTTGCCGACTAATCCTGTCTAACGCCGGAAGTTCACACCGGTTCCGAGAATTCTATATCGGTGCCGTAACCGAATTTTCTGGCAGCACAACCTGCAAACCGCCCGGATGGACCTTCAGCACAACCGACCGATCGAGGTTGATCAATTCTCCGTCGATTACCGCTTGAGCGCCACGTTTCCGCTTCGGAAAATGCAGGGTAACTTCCGCCACTTCTTTCTCCGAGACCATTGGACTGTCGCGCCAACTCCCGAGGAAGACGTCTACTGCCAGCCGCAGCAGCGCCATGGTCGAAAGCGGGGCGGCGACATAGACGCCGAGGATGCCGGCATGCAGTCCGTCGGCATGAATTTGCCGATCACCTAGCGGGTTATTGGAAACGGTGATGCCTGAAACTCGCCGCCGCTCAATCCCTTTGCTGGTATGCAGCTCTGCCTCAAACTGGGGCGGATTGAGTGCGGCGGCGCCAATGGCACGCAAGCTTGCCAGCATTTTACCGACCCGGCTGCCATAGGTCATATTCTCGCGAATGCGCACCAGCCGTGCATGAATGCCCACGCTGAACTGATGCACGAATGTCCGCTCGTTTGCCGTAGCGATATCCACGGCACTGACCTGGCCGTCAGCAATCCGCTCCAGCGCCTCAGTCAATTCAAGCGGCACCTTCAGCGCCCGCGCAAAGAGGTTCATCGTGCCCGCCGGCAGCACCGCCAAAGGCTTCCCAGTCTCAAACGAAATAGCCGCGGCGGTCGAGATGGTGCCATCTCCACCGCCGGCCAGCACTGCATGGACACCCTCTTCCTGTGCGGCCTTGCGCAAAGCGGTTCCGACATCACCGCCCGCAACAATACGGCACACGAGTTCGTGCCCGTGCCGCTCAAATATCCCGCGCGCCGTTGCGCAGAACCCGTCCAGGTCCATGGTCCGCAGCGTGCCGCCATCGCTATTCAGTATCGCAATGAAGCGCATGCATGCCTCTCGGTTTTGCTGTCAGCTAGACGCCGACGGCTCGGCTTTTATGCTCGGCATAGGAACGCTGACGCTGAGGCCACCTGCGGGCCGGCGCTCATAGTGCGGGGCGCCGCCGAACTGGTTGGCCAGTTGGGCGATAATGACCGACCCAAGCCCGCCCTCACCTAGCGATTGACCTTCTGGCGGTCCAATACCGTCGTCCATCACCATGAGCACCGGCACGCCATTGGTGCCGGGCTTGAGAGAGACGGCGATTGTTCCCACGCGACCATCCGGAAAACCGTGTTTCAGCGCGTTTGTCACTAGTTCTGCCGCGAGAATGCCGATCGTCGTGGCATCGCGTGCGCCTACCACAATCGGATCGAACTCGCCCGTAATGGTGATTGCCTTGGAATCGCTGGCAGTCTTGGCGATGTCTTCCAGTACCGCCTCTAAAAACTCATCTGCGCTCGCAATTCCGAGGTCATGGCCAAGCCGCAGCCTTCGGTGGGCCGAGGCGATCGCATGAACTCGCGAACGTGCGGATTCAAGCGCCGCGCGCACCTCCTCCGACTTTGTCCTTAGCAATTGCAGCCCAAGCAGTGAGGACACCGTCGCCAGCGAATTCCCGATGCGATGGCTGGCATCCTGCAACAGGGCTTCGGCGCGCTGGCGCTCTTGCTCAGCGTGTATTCGAGCCTCGTCCAGTGCTTGCGTGCGCTCCATAACATGGGCTTCAAGCTTCTCGTTTTCGCGCACCAGTGTGCCGAGCTTCTTCTGCGTCCGCGCAAGCAACACATAGGCCAAAGTTACCGCGCTCGCTAAAGCCGTAATAATTGCTGCT
>JAQGKG010000140.1 GCA_028290245.1 Devosia sp.
GCACGGTGCCGCGCATCGCTGGCCAGTCGAGCAGCGTGAAACGCTGCCATGCCGAGAGGCCTAGCGATTGCCCGGTCTTGAGGCGGGCGGTCGGGATGGCGTCGAGCCGGGCTAGCATGATGCGGGCGGCGAAGGCCACGTCGAGTACGACATGAGCGAGCAATATGCCGCTCAGGCCAAAGGCTGGATTGCCGATGGGAAGTCCGAACAGTGCCTCGCTGGTTTTGTTGATCCAGCCGTTGCGGCCCCAGATCGACAGCAGTCCAAAAGCCACCACCATGCCGGGCGTGACGATGGCGGAAGCGAACAAGCCAACGACGAGGTCACGCCCCGGAAAGCGCAGTCGGTTGAGCGACCTTGCGAGTGCGGCGCCGACCAGCAGGGAGATCATGGTTGTCAGGCCGGCCTGGATCGAGGTCATCCGCAGCAGGTGCGGGATGTCAATGCGCGAGCCAGTGCTGCCGCCCGTCGCGGCGGCGAGAATGGCCCAGAGCACGAGGGCAATGAGCGTGGCTATCGCAGCGGCGAGGGCTAGGGCAGCAGCGATGCGGATGGGGCGATGGGGCAGGGTCAGCATGAGTTGGCTCTGTCGTGCCGCACAAGAAAGACGGTACCTCCCCCTTGACGGGGGGGGCTAGGTGGGGGTGCGTTTAGCCCGAATATTGGGGCCAACCGATCCCCTCCCCAGCCCTCCCCGCAAGGGGGAGGGTGCCGCTCAGTGTTTGCGGTCACGTCCGATGTCCTACTGAATCGCCGCCAGCATCTCGTCGATCCACTCGCGGCTATGCGCGGCGATTTCCGCGTCGGTGAAACCCAGCGTCTTCTCCGGCTGCGGCAAGGCTGCGAAGGCCGGGTCGAGGCCGTCGCCCAGGTCGATCACCGGGAACATCCAGTTGGTATGCGGGATGATCTGCTGGCCGTCGGCCGAAACCAGGTAGGCCAGGAACTGCTTGGCCAATTCCTGCTGGTCAGATGATTTCAACACGCCGGCAACCTCGATCTGCGGGTAGTGACCTTCGGAAAACAGCGCGGCCTTGATGGTCTCGTCGCCGTCTTCGATGATGTGGTACGACGGCGACGTGGTGTAGCTCAGCGTCATGTCGGCTTCGCCGCTGAGGAACAGGTCGTAGCTTTCGCTCCAGTCGCGGGTGACGGTTAGGATGTGCGGCTTGAGGCCCTGCCAGATTTCCTGGGCGCGGTCGCCATAGGCGGCCTTGATCCACAGCACCAGGCCAAAACCCGGGGTCGAGGAGCGCGGATCCTGTATGGTGATCTTGACGCTGTCGGGCAGTGCGATCAGCTCCTCGAACGACTTCGGCGGCGTTTTCATGGTGTCGGTGTCATACATCATGGCGAAATGGGCATAGTCGAACGGCACGAATTGCGCGTCGGTCCATTCGCCGGGCAAAGTCAGGCCGGTCAGCGTCAGGCCATGGTCGGCAAACAGGCCAGTGGCCCGTGCATCGCCGGCTATGGCGGTATCGAGCCCGACGATGATATCGGCTTCGGTGCTGGCGCCTTCGATCTGTACGCGGCGCAGGGTGCCGATGGAGCTATCGGCAGCCACCCAATTGACGGTGCAGCCACAAGTCGCTTCAAAGCCTGCCTTAAGAGCGGGGCCGGGGCCCCATTCGGCGGCAAAGCCGTCATAGGTGTAAATGGTGAGCTTGGGCAGGTCCTGCGCAAAGGCAGGAGGAACGAGCAGTCCGGTAAGGACCGCAAGCGCCAGACGGGTGGATTTGACCATGGTCATCCCTCATTTGGTTTGCGGCCATGAGTGAAGGGATGTGTGTCAATGGGAAGGGCGTCGAGAGGCCCTTGCCATCTCGAACTTCCTCCGCCAGCATGACCTGGTTCAGGTTCAATGGGTAACTCTCAGCTCCGGAAACCTCCGGAACACCCCAGCGAGACACCCAACACTTAATGAGAGCTTTGTGACAGTGCAAGACACTTCCGTGCCTGTGGCGGATGCGCCAATGGTCGTATGCGACGGACCCCTGGCGATAGTTGGGGGCGGTGCCGTTGACGCCAACCTGCTGGTTGAACTGGCCGAACGCGGCGTTGTGCTGGTGGGGGCAGATGGCGGCGGCGATGCAATCGGAGCCGCCGGTTTGGTGCCCGCCGCGATTATCGGAGACCTTGATTCGCTGTCCGATCGCGCGGGGTGGGAGGCGCGAACGCAGGTCATCCATATTTCCGAACAGATCACGACCGATTTTCAGAAGGCACTGTATTCGACTCGGGCGCTGGTGACGCTGGCGCTAGGCATGACGGGAAAGCGGCTGGATCACACGCTGGCGGCGCTGAGTGCGGTGCTGCAGTTCGCGCCGACGCGGAAACTGCTGCTGGTGGATGAAGTCGATGTAGCGCTGGCGGTAGTGGGGTCGATCAGGTTCAACGCGGGCTTGCGCGAGCGCGTTTCGATCCATCCGATGTTGCCGATATCGTTTAAGCACTCGACCGGCCTGTTTTACCCGATGGATGGGCTGACGCTGGAGCCGGGCGGGCTGATCGGCACGTCGAACGAGGGGACTGGTGGGCTGGTTGAGATCGTGCCGGCGGACGATACACCGTGGCTGCTGATCTTGGGCAAGGAACGGCTGTGGGATCTAGTGGCGGCGAGCCAGGGGGCTGAAGTCTGCGGGGACCAGCAAATTTTTCTGTAAGTGCCGGGCTACGGCTCCCTCTCCCCTGAGGGGCGAGGCGATCAGAAACAAAAAAGGCGGGCCTGAGCACGCCTCCGTATTCATTTCAATCCACTCAGTGCGCCGCAGCGGCGACCTTCACCGCGTCCTGCACCTTTTCAAATGCACGGACTTCGATCTGGCGGATGCGCTCGCGGCTGACGTCGTACTGCTGGGCCAACTCTTCCAGAGTGGAGGGGCTTTCCTGCAGGCGGCGGGCGTGGAAAATCGCCTTTTCGCGATCGTTGAGCACGCTCATGGCGTTGTTCAGCAGGCCCATGCGCTCGGAATATTCCTCGCTCTCGCCCAGCGTGGTTTCGGCACTTGGGGTGTCATCGACAAGCCAATCCTGCCATTCGGAACTCCCTTCGTCAGCCCGCATCGGCGAGTTGAGCGAGGCGTCGCCGGACAGGCGAGCATTCATCGAGACCACATCGGCCTCGGTGACCTTGAGCGTGGTGGCGATCTGCTTGATCTGGTCGGGATGCAGCGCACCATCGTCCAGCGCAGCGATCTGGCCCTTTACCTTGCGCAGGTTGAAGAACAGACGCTTCTGGGCGGCGGTGGTGCCGATCTTGACGAGGCTCCAGCTGCGCAGCACGTATTCCTGGATGGCAGCACGGATCCACCACATGGCATATGTCGCCAGGCGGAAGCCCTTTTCGGGCTCGAAGCGCTTCACAGCGTGCATCAGGCCGACATTGCCTTCCGAAATTACTTCGGAAATCGGCAGGCCGTAGCCGCGATAGCCCATGGCGATCTTGGCGACGAGACGCAGGTGACTGGTGATCAGCTTCTGTGCCGCGCGGGGATCTTCGTGTTCCTTGTAGCGCTTGGCGAGCATGTATTCTTCATTCGGTTCCAGCATGGGGAACTTGCGAATTTCCTGAAGATAACGGCTCAAGCCGCCTTCTGCTGAAAGCACCGGCAAATTTGTCTGGGCCATGAATGCACCCCTTTCTTGTTCCCCCACTGTAGCGACGCTGCATTGCGGCAAGATTGCCGAAACCGCGTGCCCATCAAGGGCGAATGTGTTTGTCGCGATGGCCAAAACCGGCCCATCGCCAAACTACGATGGATATATAAGCCGCAATCAGACGAATGTAAGAGTACAAGCGCGCGAAATCGTTACAAATCCGAAAGGGTTCCAGCCCTTGCATCGCCTGGTGCAAATATTACGCGCGAGACGCCCACTGGTTCATTCACCAAGCAGTGAGTCTAGCGGGCAAACGCCTTGTCGTAGTCCTGCAGCACATCGTCCAGCGCCTGCAGATCCGGTGGCAAGGGCGCCTCGAAGTGCAGTTCCTCCCCGGTCACCGGGTGCTCGAAGCCCAATTCGGCGGCATGCAGCGCCTGGCGGCCCAGCGCCTGGATTGGCCCTGCCACGTCGGGCGTCAGCTTGTTGATCTTGGTGGCATAGCCTGAGGCATAGACCGAGTCAGCGACCAGCGGATGGTTGATATAGGCCATGTGGACGCGGATCTGGTGGGTGCGGCCGGTTTCGAGATGGCACTGCACGCGGGTGATGTCCCAGCCCTCGCCACCGAAGCGCGCTTCGACGAAATAGTGGGTGATCGCCTCGCGGCCATCCTTGCGCACTGTCTGCTTGAGGCGGTTGTTCTGGTCGCGGCCCAGCGGCGCCTCGACGGTGCCCTTGGCGGTCTCGGTGGTGCCCCACACATAGGCGATATAGGCGCGGTGCAGCGGGCCGGTGCGGCCGTGGTCGGCAAACTGGGCCGACAGGTGCTTGTGCGCCAGTTCGGTCTTGGCGGCCACCATGACGCCGGAGGTGTCGCGGTCGAGCCGATGCACGATGCCAGGGCGCTTGACGCCGCCGATCCCCTGCAGGCTATCGCCGCAATGGAACAGCAGCGCGTTGACCAGCGTGCGGTCCGGCGAACCGGGGGCAGGGTGCACCACCATGCCGACCGGCTTGTTGATGAC
>JAQGKG010000159.1 GCA_028290245.1 Devosia sp.
TCGAAAGCTCCGACGCTTAGAGCGACCCGCAGGACAAATCGCTTCAGTGGAGCGATTTGAGCGAACAAGGCCATGAGAGCTATGCTCGAATAGCGGCAAGTACCACTTGTCTACGCTTTATCAGCCGCGCGGATCTCGTTCCAGTAGCCGTCCAACCGATCGAGCCCGGCTTCCCTGGGCTCGATACCATCTTCGCGGCAGCGTGCCTCGACATGATGAAACCGCCGCGTAAACTTGAAATTGGCATCACGTAGAGCCGCTTCAGGATCGACACCGGCATGGCGCGCCAGGTTGGCGACGGCAAACAGCAGGTCGCCGATCTCTTCCTGCACCGCGGCTTGATCGCCTGACGCCTGCGCCTCAATGACCTCCGCCAGTTCCTCATCGACCTTGGCCTTGACCGAGGCAAAGTCCGGCCAGTCGAACCCGACCTTGGCCGCGCGCTTGGTTAGCTTGCCGGCACGCGCCAGGGCAGGGAGCACATTGGGCACATCGTCGAGCAGGGACGGCGTGACGTCACCCTTGCGCTCAGCCTTGGCCGCACATTCCTGCGCCTTGATCGCCTCCCAGCGGTTCTCCGATGCCGCCGAAGTTCCCGCCACCACATCGCCGAACACATGCGGATGGCGGCGGATCAGCTTCTCGGTGATCGCCAGCACCACGTCACCGATATCGAAGTGTCCGGCCTCGCTGGCCATCTGTGCGTGATAGATCGGCTGCAACAGCAGATCGCCGAGTTCTTCACGCAGGTCGCTAAAATCCTGGCGTTCGATCGCGTCGGCAACCTCATAGGCTTCTTCGATCGTGTAGTGGCGGATGCTGTGAAAGTCCTGTTCCAGGTCCCACGGACAACCACCATCGGGATTGCGCAGGGCGGCCATGATCTCGATGAGGCGGGAAATGTCGCGTGAGGGCTGCATGGTCATCTCGGTTTGAATCGATATCGGCCCAGTCTAGCAGGTCAGTTTCTGCAGCACAGGGCGCCACAAAATCACAGGTCCAGTTTTCGCATAATATATATTATGGAACTCATAACTGTGTCGAATGGCCCGGAATGCCTGCGGTCAGCCTTCCGCCAGAGCTTCAACTACGGCGATATCGGCCATCGCCAATGCTGCTTCCCGCGTCTTTGCCGCGGCAACGAACCGGCCGTTATGGCAGAAGCTAGCGCCGGTAATGCCGCTGGCGGCTTCCAGCTCGCCATTGGTCAATCCGGCCCATGATGCGGGTAGATCAGCGCGGGCCTCAAAGCCTTCGTCGGCCTTGCGGATGGTGGTCAGGCACCAGTCTTTGTCGCGCGGATGCACCACGAACAGCAAATGGTCGGCACCAGCTTTGATGATGCTGGGACGGAACGGCATGCCCATCGGCAGCTCAAGCACGCGACTGGCGCCAGCCGCCACGATAGCGGTCTGTACAACGGCCTCGGCGCGCAGCTTGGCGGCGCTACGGCCAATGCTGGCTTCGACAAAGCTGCGGGCAATCGCCAGCGCAATATGGAACTGACGGTCATCGGCGCCGGGCTCGCTGTCGTCGAACACCGGCTTCAGCATTTCCAACAGCGACGGCAAGGTCAAACCGGCCAGCAGTCCCGTCGGGCTCAGCGCACCGTTGTCGGTCAAGTCGATCGGCAGCACAAAACTGCCATCGAATTTCTCATGCACGGTCTCGATATCGGCTGCGGCAATGCCCGACGCAGCCAGGTAGTCGCGACCATAATGCTTCCACACGAGCCCAAACGAGCTATATGGCTGGCCATCGTCACGCAGCGGCGCGCCACGCTGGTGGTGGTCGAAAATTCGGTGTTCCGCCTCGTAGAGCCCGCCCACATCATAGATAATGCGATCCGCAGCGGGCGAAATCCACTCGGGCGCCCTGCTCCGCACGATTTTGGCCTGCGGATAAAGGCGGGTCAGGATGACGCTGGACAGCAATTCGTCGGCATGGAAGGCACCGGAATGGGTGACGAGATAATCGGGAATCATGCCTGATTTGCCTTGCTGTTCGCGGGGATTACCGCCTGAGGATGGCATCAGATAGCCACTGCCGGGCGTTAGCTCAAGCAATCAACGAATCCGATGGACATTTTTGACCAATTGGTCAAAGTATCTGCACCTCCGGCGAGCATTGGGGAACGAAATGCGCTTCGGTTACAAAGCCTCTGCTGAACAGTTTGCGCCCAATACGCTGCTGCGGTTCGCCATTGAAGCCGAACAGGCCGGCTTCGAGTCGGTGTTCATCAGCGACCACTTCCAGCCCTGGAAACACACCGACGGCCACGCGCCGTTCGCACCGTCCTGGATGGCTGCGGCTTTGGCGCGCACCGAAAAGCTGGTGGTCGGCACCTCCGTGCTGACGCCGACGTTCCGCCTGCATCCCTCGGTCGTCGCGCACGCCTTCGGTACGCTCGGCGCCATGTTCCCCGAGCGGGTCATTCTGGGCGTCGGCACCGGCGAGTCGCTGAACGAAGTGCCGTCCACCGGCATGGTCTGGCCCGAACTCAAGGAACGCTCCGCCCGCCTGCGCGAAGCCGTTACGCTGATCCGCAAGCTGTGGAGCGAGGATCGCGTCACTTTTGATGGCGAGTATTACAAGACGCAGAACGCGACCATCTATGACAAACCCGAAAAGATGGTGCCGATCTATCTGGCAGCCGGCGGCCCCCTCAATGCCAAATATGCCGGTCGCGCTGGCGACGGCTTCATTTGCACCTCCGGCAAGGGCGCCGAGCTTTATGTCGATCAGTTGCTACCTAATGTCGGCTTGGGTCGCGCAGAGTCCGGGCGCGAAAACCTGCCCTTCGAGCGCATGATCGAAGTGAAAGTGTCGTTCGACACCGACGCGGCAGCGGCGCTGGAAAACACCCGTGGCTGGGCTGCGCTGTCGCTGTCAGCCGAAGAAAAACACTCGGTCGAAGATCCTGCCGAAATGGAACGCCTAGCGTCACAACTCCCCATCGAGCGCATTGCCAAGCGTTGGATCGTTTCCAGCGATCCGGATGAGCATGTCGCGGCGATCAAGACCTATATGGACTATGGCTTCGACCATCTGGTGTTCCACGCGCCAGGCGAGGACCAGAGCCGCTTCATTGCGCTCTATGCCCAGGAAATCCTGCCGCGCCTGCGGGCGCTCGTGCCGAACGCCCCTGCCCTTTAGGTCCACGATATGCCCATGCCGCGCTACTCAGTCTGGGGCGTTACAGGAATGCCGGAAATCGACGCGGGCGATGATCTCGTCGCGTTGATCGCCGACGCCGTTCGGGCATCCGTAACGGAAGACCCGACTGCCGCCTTGCGGGACGGCGACATCCTGGTCATCACCAGCAAGATCGTCTCCAAGGCCGAAGGCATGCAGGTGCCCGCCGCCGACCGCGACAAGGCCATAGCAATGGACACCGTCCGCGTCGTCGCCGAGCGCATTCACCCCGGCGGCATCACGCAGATCGTCGAGACGCGCCATGGCCTTGTCATGGCAGCTGCGGGCATCGACACTTCCAACGTACCCGATGGCCTGGCGCTGCGCCTGCCGCTCGACCCGGATCAATCGGCGCGCCTGCTGTGCCAAGGACTGCGCGACCGCTTAGGCGTTTCGCTGGGCGTCATCATCACCGACACCTTCGGCCGCCCATGGCGCGTCGGCCAAACTGACGTGGCCATCGGCGCCGCGGGCATTACAGTCACCGATGATCTACGCGGCGGGGTCGACGCCAACGGCCGCCCACTAAACGTCACCATCACGGTACTGGCCGACGAGCTTGCCGGCGCCGCCGACCTGGTCAAGGGCAAGGCCAGCGGCATTCCCGTCGCCGTGGTGCGCGGCCTCGGCAAACTCGTCACCGACCTCGACGCGCCCGGCGCCCGCACTCTGACACGCGTCGGCGACGACGATATGTTCCGCTTCGGTTCGGCCGAGGCCTACCAACTGGGCTACGATGCCGCGCAGGCCGAACTGCGCGCCCAAACACCTGCCAAACGCGTCAAACAGGACTGAACCCAAATGCGCACCCTGCCCCATCTGTTGAGCCTCGCCGTGCTTGCCCTGTCTGCCGGCGCCGCCATGGCACAAACCTCGTACCCGCTGACGGTGGAAAATTGCGGCGTCGAAGTCACCCTACCCGCCGCACCGGTTAAGGTCGTCACCATCAAGTCGACCGCCACGGAAATGCTGCTTGCGCTCGGCCTCGGCAGCCACATCGTCGGTGTAGGCTTCCAGGATGGCCCAGCGCCCCAGCCATGGACAGCCGAGGCCGCGGCCTTGCCGGTGTTGTCCGACAAACTGCCCTCACAGGAAGTGGTGCTGGAAGCCGAGCCCGACTTCATCTACGGCGGCTGGGAGAGCAATTTCGCGGCCGACGGTGCCGGCGAACGTCCCACTCTGGCCGCACTTGGCGTCGCCACCTATGTTTCGCCAGCCGCCTGCCGCACGGTCAAGCCAGCCAAGTTGACCTTCGACGAAGTTTTCGCCGAGATCGAGGAAATGGGCGAGGTCTTCAATGCCAAGCCCGCGGCCGATGCACTGATCGCCGAGCAGCACGCCGCGCTGGACGCCATACCTGCCGATGAGCGCGGCCTCACCGCCGTCTGGTATTCCTCGGGCACTAAGGCGCCCTATGTCGGCGCCGGCAGCGGCGCCCCACAAATGATGCTGGAGGCTCTCGGCCTCGACAACATCCTGGCCGCCGAGGACGAAGGCTGGATTTCCAGCAGCTGGGAAGCTGTGGTCGATGCCGATCCGGATGTAATCGTTCTGGTCGACGCGACGTGGAATTCCGCCGAGCAGAAGAAGAAGTTGCTGGCCGAGAACCCCATCACCAGCAAGCTCGATGCCGTCATCAACCAGCGCTACCTGATCGTACCGTTCCCCGCCTCCGAAGCCGGCGTGCGCAATGTTGGCGCCACGGCAGATATGGCGGCACAACTGGCCGAGCTCAGCTTCACGCCGTGAACCAGGCCAAGCTGGCAACGCTCAGTTTGAGCCTGCTGGCATTGCTGCTGGCCAGCTTGGTGCTGGCCGTCACCTTCGGACCGGCAGATATCGCGCCGGTCGAAGTGTGGCAAACGATTGGCCACCATTTTGGCCTGATCGCCGAAAGCCCGGTCAGCCGGCTGCGCGACGCCATCATATGGGAATTGCGGCTGCCGCGTGTGCTGGCTGCCGCAGCCGTCGGCGCCGGCCTTGCACTGTGCGGTGCCGTCATGCAGGCGCTGACCCGCAACCCGCTGGCCGATCCATACCTGCTCGGGCTGTCGTCAGGCGCGTCCCTCGGCGCCGTGGCCTTCCTGCTGCTGGGCGCATCGCTGCTGATGCCGCTCGGTGCTTTCCTCGGCGCTGGAGCCGCCATGGCTTTGACCCTGCTGGTCACCCAACTGCTCGGCGGCGCCACGCCAACACGGGCCATCCTCGCCGGCATTTCCATCTCGGCCCTCGCCGCAGCCGCAACGTCCTTCCTGATCTTCTGGTCGGCCACCGGCGATTCCTACCGCGAAATCCTCAGTTGGCTGATGGGCTCACTGAGCGGCGTCGGCTGGTCCGAGGCGCTGCTGGTCATTGGCGCTATTGTCCTGGCCGGCTTGCCGATCTTGCTGTCCGGCCGGGCGCTCGACGCCTTCGCCTTTGGCGATACCGCCGCGGCCACCCTAGGCGTCGATGTTCCCCGCCTGCGCTGGTGGCTGCTCGGCGGAACGGCGCTGCTCACCGGCATACTGGTGTCCATTGGCGGCGCCATCGGCTTCGTTGGCCTGATCATCCCCCATGTCATCCGGCTGATCACTGGCTCGCGTCATCGCGTGCTGCTGCCCGTGGCCATGCTGCTCGGCGCCAGCTTCATGATCTGGACCGATACCGCCGCGCGCACCATGTTCGCCCCGCGCGAACTCCCCGTCGGAATCATTACCGCCCTGCTCGGCGCCCCGATCTTCCTCATGGTCCTCCTCCGCTACCGGCGCATCACATGAGCGGGTTGGTCGCCTCCAACCTCAGCGTGACGCTAGGCGGCAAAGCCATCCTCACCGACGTCTCGCTGACAGCAGCCCCCGGCAGCATGACCGGCCTGATCGGCCCCAACGGCGCCGGCAAATCCACGCTTATGCGCGCCCTGCTCAAGCTGACGCCCCTCACCTCGGGCGCTGTGACCTTCGACGGTACCGACCTGCTCGCCATGCCGGGTCGCACCCGCGCCCAGCTCGTCGCCTTCGTCGAACAGAGCGGCAGCACCGATGCTCGCCTCACCGCCCGCGAAGTCGTCATGCTCGGCCGCATTCCATTCCAGTCCGTCTGGCAGGCCATGCCATCGCCCGCTGACGCGGCCGAAGCCGAAACAGCACTCGCCGCCGTCGACATGATCGCCTTTGCCGACCGGCTGTTTCACACAATGTCCGGCGGCGAGCAGCAACGCGTCCTCGTCGCACGCGCCCTCGCCCAACAACCGCGCTTGCTCATCCTCGACGAGCCAACCAGTCATCTC
>JAQGKG010000225.1 GCA_028290245.1 Devosia sp.
TGGCCAAAACCCCGCGTTCAAAAATCTTATCCCCGGCCCCTCCCCACGCGCCTATTCTGCATGCATCTCTCCGGGACGCGGGTGGTACTGCAGCGACCAGTAGCCGGAGAGACCGCCGGGAGGGTGAGGGTCGCGCCTCCCCTGGGCTGCGCGGACGGGGCATGCGGGCGGGCGCTACGGCAAACGCTGGGGTCACGATCCGCCTTCCGATAAAATCCCAACGCCCCGAGGCGGCTCTCGTCTCACTTTTTACTATCCCTTACGAGGCGGTTGCCGTCTCGGGGCCCGCTCGTCCTTGTCCGCCGGAGGTCATTTGACCGTCCGGGCAGCTGTGTTGAAATAATCGCCTGGCCGCAGTCGAAGCCTTCCCATCTCGCTCGTCGCTTGATCAGATGGGGGCCGCGCGGTCGCTCATGGGAGAAATCAAATGCGTAAAGTCACAGCCGGGCTGTTCTATTCCGTCGATGGTGTCGCTGAGGCGCCCAACCTGTTCCAGTTCGACAGTTTCGACGCTGAGCTCGGCACGCTGCTGGGCGGCGTCATGGCCGATGTCGATACGGTGCTGATGGGGCGGCAGGGCTACGAGGAATGGGCCGGCTATTGGCCCACTGCCGCACAGGACCAGGATTTCGGCGGCTTCATCAACAATGTGCCCAAGTTTGTCGCCTCGAGGACGCTGAAGCCAGCTGACCTGAGCTGGAGTAATTCCACGCTGATCGAAGGAGACCTCGAAAGCTTCGTGCGCGATCTCAAGGCACAGCCGGGCGGTACCATTTCGGCGATGGCGGGCATGTCGCTGGTGCGGCAATTGCTGATCGGTGGCTTGATGGATGAGCTGACCCTGATCATGCATCCGGTGGTCGCAGGCCATGGACGCCGGCTGTTCGACGAAACCACGCCGCGCACCCGACTGGAACTGGTTAGCAGCCAGCAAACCAGCAAGGGCAATATGGTGCTGACCTACAGCAAGAAGGCGGAGTAGCGCGGGTCACGGCCAGGGTGCTCGCTCCTCTTGGGCTTCCAGCACGGAGGCCACTTTTTGCAGCAGAGCGAAGAATTGGCTGCGTTCATCCACGGTCATTTGTTCGAGCACTAGGGCGTTGATCGCAGTCACGACGTTTTCAACGGCGGGCAGCTTGTCCACTGCAGCGGGCGTCAGGCTTACCAGCGTGCTGCGGCCGTCATCGGGATTGACGCGGCGCTCGATCAACCCGTCACGCTCCATCCGGTTGAGGGTGGCGGTCATGGTGGGTTGTTCGACCCGAGCTCGTGCGGCCAGCGCCTTTTGCGTCAGGGCAGTCCCTCCTTCCAGCGCCAGCAGCACGGGCATGTAGGCGGGAGTCAGGCCAATGGGCGCAAGGTTGCGTTCGAGCTCGCGCAGAAAAAGCCGGCCAACGAGATTGGTCATATAGCCGGCGGAAGTTTCACGTTGCAGAGTCATTTACATAGTATGCTCATCAATTATATAGTGTGCTAACTATATTCAGTTTGATGGAGGATAGCCATGCCGCTCAATAGTTCCACAGATCACTATGGCAACGTGGCGATCACCATCCATTGGGTTACCGCAATTGCCGTGATCCTGATGCTGGCTAGCGGCCAGGTGATGGATTGGGTGGGCGAGCCCGCGGTCGTGGCCATCCTGCCGTGGCACCTGGCCATCGGCATGGTCATCGGCGTGCTGACGCTGTTGCGGATCCTGTGGTGGGTCGCCTTCGACAGGCGTCCGGCTCCCATTGGAGGCATGCCGCGCTGGCAGGAGCGCACGGCTAGCGTCGTCCACTATGGTCTTTATGCAGCGATCCTCGTGC
This sequence comes from Devosia sp., assembly GCA_028290245.1. Classification (GTDB taxonomy): domain Bacteria; phylum Pseudomonadota; class Alphaproteobacteria; order Rhizobiales; family Devosiaceae; genus Devosia. The sequence goes on from JAQGKG010000225.1 coordinate 1,812, forward strand.
TCTTCGTTTCGGGCATCGTGATGATCGTGCAGGCCAATGCGCTGGGTCCGATCTATTTCGGCGGCACGCTGCCCAGCCTCTCGCAAACGCCGCAACGTCTGGCTCATGGTCTGGCCAGCCGGATAATCCTGCTGTTGGCCGTCATCCACATCGGCGCGGCGCTATATCATCAGTTCATCAAGCGCGATCGCCTGCTAGTGCGGATGGGACTTGGTCGCTAGATGCGGCGCCGCACCCAATAAACTATCCCCGCGCCGACCAGGGCGACGATAATGCCGATGTAAAGCCACTGGCTCTGGCCGGACATGACGCTGCCGCCGATTATATTGCTGCCTTGCAGGATCCACAGCAGACCGAGCAGGATCAGCAGCGCCCCGGCGATAGTCCCGAACAGTTTCATGACGTGTAGCCCCCAAAGCGCCAACCTGCGCCTTGCCGGAATGGACGGCAAGTCACGAAGTCGCGGCGAGGCGGGGGAGGGCCGAGTGGGGTTGCGACAGGCCGAGCGCGATGGCTGCAACGCAATCCTTGGGGCTCATGCTGCCGGTATCGACTTCGAGGTCATAAATCCCCGGCACATGCACCGCATCCTGCCAGCGCTGCACCGGCTCGGGCACTGCGTCGCCGCCGGCATACAGCCCGCCCTGCAGATCGGAATTGCGACGCGCCATGATGATGTCGATCGGGCAATGCACGCCGACGAACAGCACGTCGTGCCCGTCCAAAAGCCGGGCGCATTGCGGCAGGATGTTGAGTGGGCGGGAATAGAAATCGTGATGGCCGACATCGACCACCACGTCAAAGCCTTGCGCAGCATGAGCAGCCACGCTGGCATACAGCGCCAGATAAAGCCGCAGCACATCGGGCTCAAGATCAAGCCGCTCGCCGCCCGGCCGCAAACCTATCCCCGGCATTAGAGCCTCGGGTAAACTGCGGTTCTGGCCATCGACACCCAGATTGATCCAGTTGCCGGGCAGGCTGTCCTGCATGGCTTTGGCAATGGAAGATTTGCCGGAGCGCGGCGCGCCGTTGAGAATGACGACGCGCCCGCTCACCTGGGTTTACTTCGACTTGTTGTGCAGCTCGATGGAGTCGAGAATCACCTTCTTGGCGTCCTCGTAGCCACCGACATGGCTGATCTTGGCCCACTTGCCGGGCTCCAGATCCTTATAATGGGTGAAGAAGTGCTTGACCCGCTCGACCTGGATTTCCTGCATGTCGCCGATGTCCTTGATGCTGTCATACATCTTGGTCAGCTTGGACACCGGCACGGCGAGGATCTTTTCGTCCTGGCCGCCATCGTCTTCCATGAACAGCACGCCGATGGGGCGGCAGCGCACGACGGCGCCGGGAAACAGCGGGCGCGAGTTCATCACGATGACGTCGAGCGCATCACCGTCGCCGCACAATGTATGCGGCACGAAGCCGTAATTGCCCGGGTAGCGCATGGGCGTATAGAGGAAACGATCGACGAACAGCGCGCCGCTGGCCTTGTCGATTTCGTACTTGATGGGTTCGCCACCCATCGGCACTTCGATGATGACATTGAGGTCGTCGGGTGGGTTTTTGCCGGTTGGGATGGCGTCGATGTTCATGGCTTCAGGTCTCGTTCATCGGGGAGGCGACAAAGTTGCTGCGTTGTGCCCACAACAGGCCGCAAAGGCAAGCCAGTTTGGCACGAGAGCAGTCCTTCCGACACAAGCGAGGCAAGATGATGAAACTGATATTGGCGACTGTCCTGGGTGCTCTGGCGCTTGCCGTTCCGGCTCATGCGGCCTTCAACAGTTCCTATACCGAGCTCGATCTCGACCAGTGCCTGGTGCTCGATGCCGACGATTTCGGAGCGAGCTGGTCATGCCCCGGCTACAAGGGCTATCCGCTCAAGGTCAACGAAGGCGACCTGCGCTTTTCGCTCGAATATGGCTTCAATATCGATGCCAACCAGAATGGCACCCAGGGCCTGTCGCCGTTCAATTATCTCGGGCCCAAGATGGAATGGCGGCTGTCGAATGCGCTGGGCCGCTGGATGCCGATTGCCACCATCGTGCGCTATCACACGGCAGATCCGGACACCGGCAAAGACAAGGGCCAAGTGCTGGTGGTGACGCAACTGGTTGAGGGCAACACCTGCCATATCGCCTATGTCGATGCGTTGGCCAACACAGATGCCAACGAACTGGCGCGGGCAGCCGCCGACAAATCCGGCACGTTCGACTGTGCCAATGACAAGGTCGAATCCATCGGCAAATTCACCGCCTGGTAGGCCGCTTGCCGGCAGGGCTCAGGCCTCGGACTGGGCCTTGCCGATCTGGTTACGCAGCACGGTACGGTCGCGGCTGGAAACACCGATCAGCTCGGCAATGCGCCAAACCATGTTGTCTTCCAGCTCGTGATTCTTCTTGTCGGCAAACACCACCAGCCACATCATGCGGACAATCTCGATGCGATCCGGCATTTCGAGCTGGGTGATGGAAGAGGTGAAGGAATAAAAATCCACCGACTCGGCATCGCGCAAAGCGGCTTCCTTGACCAACCTATCCACGCTTTGCTCATCGAGGCCATAATGCTCCTGCAGCACGCCCTTGATGGCGTTGCGCTCGGCGTCTTTCATCTGGCCATCAACCGCGGCCAGATGCACCAGCAGCGCAGCAACGGATAGTTTTGGGTCGTGTTTGTCGATGCCGGTTTCCGGACGATTGAACAGTTTTGTAATGGCCTCGAACACGGCGAAAGCCTCCTTCGGAGGAGCGGGCAGATCAGTGAAAAAGGGTTTGCGCGCCGGGAGGGCAGGCAACACCAGCGTTAGCAGCCTCAAGAATTTCCTCAATGGCCTGACGCGCCCGTGACGCGCTCTTGAGCAGGCTTGATGCTGAAGCGCCACACTCGATGTGACTGTCATTGCGCGAAATAGGACTCGACTCCTAAAAGATTCGGAGTCACCATGTTCGTGTTTTGTTCACATAGAGAAGTTGGTGCGAATGATCTCGCCCGATCGCCAACAGCGCATTGCCGCGCTGCGGGATACCATTGCCAACATCGAGCGCAAACCAGCGCTAGCCGAGGCTCGCGTGGTGGTCCGCGACGACACGATCGGGTTTCCGCTGCCGGCGGCGGGCTTGCTGCAGGAGGTGTTTACCGACGAGCGTCGCCATGCCGGTGCTGTGCTGGGCTTTGCCCTGGCGCAGGCGAAAAACCTGCTGAGCCAGCAGCGTCCGGCGGTGATCTACCTGCAACTGGTCAAGGATGCCCAGGAGATGGGTCTGCCTTATGGCCCCGGCATGCTCAGCTTTGGTTTCGATCCCGATGCGCTGGTGCTGGTGCGGGCGGCCAATATGGTCGAGCTGCTGTGGGCGGCCGAAGAGGCATTGGCCTGCAAGGCGGTGGCGGCTGTGGTCGCCGATATTGCCAGCTACCAGAAGATCCTCGATTTCACCGCCAGCCGACGGTTGAGCCTGCGGG
>JAQGKG010000257.1 GCA_028290245.1 Devosia sp.
GTCATTCTTCAAAACTCCGATTCTGGCTGACATATTCCCAAAGGTATTCCGCATCGGCGGGCCCAATTTTCACGCCATCGCCTACGCTTATGCTCTTAGCATACTGTCCATCTTCCTGCTGTTTGGCGGCAGTTGGATTTTGCCGCTGGTTGCGCTGCCTCTACTGCTTATTATCGGCTCCAAGGGCGCTATGGTGCTGTTGCTGCTAGGCATTGCTACCAAAATCGGCCTGAAAATAATGCCAGCCAGACCAGTTCTAATTTTGCTGGTTGGCGCTAGCGTCGTGTGGATTGCTTCTGCCCTCGTTCTTGGCATTCGGAGCGGCGACTATCACGTGCTCGGCTTTTTCGCAGGCCTGCGCGATTTTCCGGCTAATCCCATTGGCCGCGGGCTGGGCTTGGGTGGCAATCTGTCTTCCACCAGCGAAACCATAGACTGGAGCGCAGCCCAAGCCACGGGATCGACCATGGTGCCAATGGAAAGCGCCATCGGCGTCATGCTGTATCAGATGGGCCTCGGCGCGCTGCTCTTCGTCGGATTCCTGATAGCCTTGGCAGAGAAATGCCGCAGAATTTTTGAGCGCACCGGCGACCAGACTTTCCTGTTTGGCACTGTGGGGATCGTCGTCTTGACCGCAAACTCCGTTTTGCAAGAAGAGGCGTTTTTCTCTCCACTGGCCCTGGCTTTTTGCCTGATACTGGTCGGAGTTCTGCTCGGCAGCCATGAACGCGACCAAGAGGTTGATGCGAGCATACGACTTTGACCCACACCCTAATTCATCCTGCCAATCCTGCATCGACGGCCAGCCCACCGGCGCACGCGGTGAACCGTGAGCATATTGCTTATCTGCAGTATTTCCGGGCTCTGGCGATCATACTGATCGTTTGCGGGCACACTTATGCGGTTGCCTGGACGCACTTTGTCAATGAGGATCCTCAGACCAAGGTGTCATGGATCAACATGGTCCCGACACTGATCAATGGCAGCACCGCATATTTCGTTTTCATCTCCGGCTTTCTATACCGACACGTATTTTATGGTCGCCTGAGCTATGGCGATTTCATGGCTAAAAAGGCCAAATATGTCGGACTTCCTTATCTGGTGCTGGGCGTTCCCCTTGCCGTCTTGGGCATCGTGCTGGGCACCTTCACCACGACGCTGATGAAGGATGGCGTGCCCTATCCACACAGCGGCTTTATCGATTTGACAGTCCTGCTGGCCACTGGACGAATGGCGGTGGCCTATTGGTACATCCCTAGCGCCATGCTGCTGTTTTTGGCCTCGCCGCTATTCGATCGTTTCATCAGGCTGGGCGGGAAGGCGCAAATCGCGATCTGGCTGGCTGCTATTGGCGTGGCGCTGTGGATTCATCGCCCGGTCGAAAATCTCAACCCGCTGCAGAGCGTGGTATATATCGCGAATTTTTATCTGTTCGGGATGATCTTCTATCACCACCGCCAGGCTATTATTTCGGCGATCGCCCGGCCATCGGTGATCCTAGCTTCAATTACCGTCATGCTCGCCATAGCTGCAATCCAGGCCATGGTGACGCACAATGTGGGCAATATCGAACACAACTTTGGAGATGGCTGGCTCCCGGTGGCCCTTGATTTCGGCCTCGTCCAGAAATATGCGGGCTTTTTAGTGTTTTGCGGCCTCTTCTCGCATTGGACCGTCGATACCGCTCCTGCTCTCGGTTATGTGGCCGATATCAGTTTTGGCATATTCTTCGTTCATGCGCCGGTTCTCGCCGTGCTGATCAGGATGTCTCCAGCCCTTTCACAGCATGTGGGTGATCTCACGCTCGACCTGATCCTTTACACCGCCTTCGTCCTGGCGATCAGCATTGCCATTGTTACGATCATCAAACGCCTTGCGGGCAGCCCCAGCCGTTACATTATCGGCTGTTGATAAGATAGATGCTGATCAATTGGAAGCAAACAGCGAATATTCGCTTCATATAAATGGGCACACTTTTCGCTAAATTTTACCCATTAACACTATGTTTGCCTTTCACTTAAGATGGCATCGAGAACCGTCTAGTAATCACTGCAGGCCCTCACTGCATTTGCGGTTACACATGACGATCCACGGAAATTCTCTATCGCCCGGGATGATCAACTCGACCCGCTCGCGCCGCGACTCGCGAGTGCCGGGGATGCTTGTGTCCGCACCGATATGACCAATTTTTGTTCGTGAACCCGACCTCTTCTCACCCGATCATTTCCAGGATTTGACCATGAACGCGATCTCAACCACCAAGGATGTTATCTCCAACTGGCAGCCGCACCACGAGATGCTGTTCGGTCGGCACACGATCAAGCTTAACCACACCCTGATCGAAACCGGTATGTTCACCCGCGAAGCTGTTGCCAAGCTCATCGAGCGTTCTCCTGCCGAGGAATTGGGCTTGGTATCGCGTACCTACGGCGAAGACGGCTCCCAGACGCGCTCGTTTGGTGAACTGGGAAATGCTTCGGGCATGGATGCAATTGACGCAATTGAGCGCGGCAAAATCTGGATGAACATTCGCCGCGTGATGGATTGGGCACCCGAATACCGCACCCTGCTGGACCGAATCTTCGGCGAGTTCGAAAGCCGCATTCCAGGTCTCAAGACCAACAAGCACAATCTGGGAGTGCTGGTCTCCTCGCCAAATGCGCGCGTGTTTTATCACGCCGATATTCAGGGCCAGTCGCTGTGGCAGATCTCTGGCTCCAAGCGCGTGTTCGTCTACCCGACGACAGACCTCTTCGTCTCGCCCCAGAACATCGAGAAGATTCTGCTGCGCGAAACCGATGAAGATATGGCGTTCAAGCCCTGGTACGACGAATTTGCCACGGTCATGGATCTCAACCCAGGCGAGATGACGACTTGGCCGCTGTATGCGCCACATCGCGTCGACAACCATGACTCGCTCAACATCTCGGTCACCATGGAGCACTGGACCAAGCCGATCTGGAATTCCTATGCCGCACACTATGGTAATGGCGTGTTCCGTCGCACCATCGGTTTTGGTCACGGTTCGACCAAGGATTCCGGCCTGCACATCTACCCCAAGGCGGCAGCCGCCTTCGTCTGGAAAAAAGTCGGAAAGCAGACCGTTGGCGATGTCGAAAAGAAGCGTGCCTTCCGCATCGATGCCAACTCCCCCAGTGGCCTAGTCAACATTTAACCGCGACGCCACCTCAGAAAGGCACACAATGATGCTTGCGGACCAGAGCCAGTTTCGCCTCGATTTCGACATCGCCGTGGAGCCGAACTTCGATTTCCTATCGGCAGCCTTTCGTGACCTTTACGCGGTATCAGACGCAACTGCATTTCAGGCTCCGGTGTGGATGCACACCATCCACACCATGCTGGTGCCCAAGCTGAACGCGCGCCAATACACCGTGACGGTGCGCAATCGAGCCGATGACGCGCTGCTGGCCGTGTTTCCGTTCGTACTGCAAAAGGCTTTTGGCATCACCATGGTGCAGCCTGCTGATTTTGGCGTTTGCGACTACAACGCCGTTGTCGCTACGAATGAGGTTCTCGAAATCTTGGCGGGTGACAGCGATGTGCTTGATGGGCTGGACAAGGTGCTCAAGGCGGAGGGACTGCTGATGTTCCGCAAGGCGCGCGATGACGGTTTCGACATTGCCCGCCTGTTCCGTAGGGCCACCGCCACCCCGTCCGAGAACGCTGCCTATCATTGCGTTATAGACGACGACTTTGACCACTGGCGACTAAAGACCCTGAGCCGGCATATGACGAAGGAACTCGGCCGCAAGGCCCGGCAACTCGCCACCGAGCATGGTCTTTATCAAGACCGATCGGTAAGTACGGAAGCCGAGGTTCGCTCCGCGCTGGAATTCATCAAGTCTAGCCGGGTCGGGCGCTTCGAGGATGATCTACTCCAGATCGACAGCTATTTCGATTTCTACCTTGCCTATGGCCTCGCTGCGTCAGCGACTGGTGAAGCCAGTCTGCGCGTCAGCTATGTCAGCGACCAGCCCATTGCCGCCCTCTTGGGCCTGCAGGGAGATGGCGATTTCCATGCCGTGCTGATCGCCGCTGACATGGAAAATTTTGGACGCTACTCACCTGGTACCCAGATCATCTATCGCACCATCCAGGACCGGTTTCCCGCTGGCGGCCGTCTGTTCGACATGTGCCTGGGCAATAGCGGCTATAAATCGCACTTCCGCGTGCAGGAAACCGGCCTGCGTAACATCACCAGTGCCAACTCGCTGGTCGGCGCAGGTATCGCCACAGTCTACAATCGCGCCAAACCGCTCAAAAACTGGCTCAAAAAATACACTCCCCATGTGCACTAGAACGACACGTTAACCGCCAGTTCCAGCCCGCCAAGCTGCTACGGCCGACGTGCAGCCCGTCCGCCTTCGACATTGCCAAAGTGTTCCTATTCTAAGCTTAGAGGCGGTCCAGGTGTATGAAGACTGGTCGCGATCGGCGTATCAGAGGCTTTTCTCCAGAATTCGGATAAAGTCCCTGGCAGCCACTGGTCTCGGATTAGAGGCTGTTGAATGATCCTCAACTGCATATCCGGCTATTTTTTCGAAGCTGTCCGCGGTCACACCCACCTGACTGAGAGTGGCGGGGAGACCCAGCCGCTGCGACAAGCGCGCCATTTCGTCGGCCAGATCAGTGCCTTCCTGCAGACCAAGTGCGATCCGAATGCGGGCATATTTCTCCTCGGCATCGACTACGTTGTAACGCAGCACAGCCGGCAGCAGCACGGCATTAAGAGTACCATGGTGCAGTTTGAGAGATTTCAGGCCACCCAGCGGATGGGACAGCGAATGCACTGCGCCCAAGCCTTTTTGAAAGGTTAGGCCTCCCTGAAGCGCTGCCATCATCATTTCACTGCGCGCGGTTCGGTTGCTGCCGTCGTGCGTGGCAACCTCGATCCACCGGACCGCACGAGCGAGGCCATCGAGCGCGATCGCATCGGCCACCGGGTTGAAGTTCGGACTGAGGAAGGTTTCGATGCAATGAGTGACAGCGTCCATTCCGGTGGCGGCTGTTAAATATGGAGGCAGCCCAAGGGTGAGATCCGGATCGCAAAGCGCAACATTGGGAATCATATAGGGAGATATGAAGCCAAGCTTGCGACCGTCATCAAGGGTCAGCAGCGCGGCCCGGCCAACTTCACTACCTGTGCCAGCCGTAGTCGGCACTGCAATGACCGGCGGCTTGTTGGGCGTGATCCGGCTCAACCCGCCTAGAATGACGGCATATTGTTCCAGTGGGCTAGGATGCGTTGCAAGGAGCGATACGGCCTTTCCGAGATCGATTGACGAGCCGCCGCCGATCGCGACAATGCTGTCGCAGTCAGCTTCCTGGAAGTGCCGTACCGCCTGGTAAGCTGCGGCTTCCGTAGGATTTTCCGGTGTTTCGTCAAACACTGCCGTTTCCAGCCCAATGCCTGACTTAGCAAGCACCGTCGAGAGAATGCCCGCTGCCACGATACCCTTGTCCGTCACGATCAGGGGGCGCGAAGCCCCCAGGCGCCGCAATTCATCAGCGAGCAAAGAGATTGCGCCGGCCTCGAACTGGATGCGCGTGAGGTATTGAATTAAGGCCATCAGAACTGCCTCCTCTTGAGCGCCTAAGGTTCGAAGAACCCGGCATCCTCCTCAAGCAAATATTTCCTGGCGCCCACCGGATCGATATCGAGCCCTAGCCCCGGTGCTTCCAGCAGGTCGACCATGCTGTCGTTGACGATTTGCCCTTCCGGCAGACCGGTGACAATCTCGCTCCACCACGGCTCGGAGGCGCTGGGATACTCAAAGGCGATGTAGTTGGCCGGTAGCGTAGCGCAGACATTTATTAGCGCGCCTAGGCCCAGCAGCCCGTTGGCGGTGCCATGCGGCGCCATCATGATCGAATGCATATAGGCGTGCTCGGCCACCCATTTGAGCTCGGCCATGCCGCCAATGTCGGCCGGGTCCGGCCCAATCACCCGCACCGCCTGCGTCTCGATCAGTTCCTTGAAATTGTGCCGGAGATAAATCTGCTCGCCGGTGTGGATCGGCGTTGTCGTCGATAGCGTCAGCTCGCGATAGGCCTGCGGATTGACCCAGGGCACATAGTCGCCGGTCAGCATGTCCTCGAGCCACATCAGGTTGTGTTTCTCGACCGCATTGGCGAAGCGGATCGCATCGGGCAGGAACCAGCCCGGCCCGCAATCGAGTGCCAGGCTCACCTTGTCGCCCAGCACTTCCTTCATGGCGGTGACGCAGTCGAGCATGTGGTTGAAGCCGTGCTCGGAAATCTGCCCCTGGTCCATGGCGCCGTGATAGCCCGCTTTGGTCTGGCGCGGGCCATAGTGGAAGTCGTCGATGCTGTCTTTCATGTTGGAGTGAAAGCTGATGCCTTGCTTGACCATGAAGAATTTTTCAGGCCGCTCCATCATCCATTTGACGTCGGCGGCATAATCTTCCGGCCGGTCGCCAGTCCGTTGCTGGCGGATCGAGCCATTATAGACGCGAACCTTGTCGCGCACCTTGCCGCCCAAAAGTTTGTAAACCGGCACCCCGGCCGCCTTGCCGGCGATGTCCCACAGCGCATGTTCGATAGCGCTGACGGCCGCGCCATAAGGCTTGAATGACCCGCGTTGGCGGATTTTCAGCATTACTCGCTCGACGTCGGTGGGGTCCTCCCCGATCAGCGCCTCGCGGAAATGCAGTACCCACGGCTTGAGGTAGCCTTTGGTGAACTCCACCTCGCCCAACCCGTAGAGACCTTCATCGGTGACGATGCGAACGATGGGATGCTTGCCGATAACGGCACAACGCAGATCGGTGATTTTCATGGTGCCCGTCTTACTTCACTGAGGAAAAGGCTGTCGGCGTGAGCAACTGGCTACTGATATTGGCAACGATCTGCCCGTCGCGCTCGGAGTCGTCCCGAGCTTGGTGCCACGCCGGATCGGTAACAAAGGCTGCCCATTTCGCTTCGCGCTCGGCGAGCGATTCCCACGCGAGGAAATAGGTGAGGCGATTGCTGTTGTCGCCGATCACGGTCGTGAAAAACCCGGCCTGGCAAATGCCATGCTTGTCCCATAACTTCAGCGTGTGATCGGCAAAGCGGTTGAGCAGTGCCGGCAGTCGACCAGGCAGGCAATCGTAGACGCGCAGTTCGTAGATCATGGTACTTCCCGATGTCGTGTTGGTTTCTGGTCGCGAACTGGTCAGCTCCAGGTACGGTCCCAGCTATACTCCTGATCCCACTGGTCGGTCGGCAACCAGATGCCGGTGACACCCGGCTGCAAATGCTGGCTGATTACCTCGTCGACCACGTCGTCGATGCCCAACCCCGGCTTGTCCGTCACCTCGATGAACCCGTTCTTGACCAGGGGCTTGGGTAGGCCGGTCACGATATCGTCCCACCAATCGACTTCGACGCTATGATATTCGAGCGCCATGAAGTTCTCGGTGGCCACAGCAACATGCGCTGCGGCCATCGCGGCGATCGGGCTTTCCGCCATGTGGATGGCCATTGCCACACCGTATTCCTGCGCCGCGTCGCCCAGCTTTTTGGTCTCGAGAATGCCGCCAGAGGTTAGCAAGTCCGGGTGGATCACCGAGACGCCACCGCTCTTGAGCAGGGGCTCAAAGCCTTCCTTGAGATAGATGTCCTCGCCGGTGCAGATCGGCACCGTGGTTGCGTCCTGCAACTGGCGGTATTGCTCGGTATATTGCCAGGGGATCACGTCTTCGAGCCAGGCGGGCACGTATTTCTCGATCCGCCGCGCCAGCCTGATGCCGTTCTGCACCGAGATATGGCCGACGTGGTCGATGGCCAGCGGAATCTCGTAGCCGATAACCTCGCGCACCTCGTGGATATACTGCTCCAGCAGATCGATACCCTTGTCGGTAAAGTGCAGGCCGCTGAAGGGGTGCCGAACGTTATGCGTGTCATAGACGGCGTTGCGGGCGCGCCGGTCTGCCAGGCTGGTGACCGGTCCGCGTCCCGGATGAACGCGATAGCTTTCAAGCGACCCCGCCGGCGCGACAACCGCACCCGGAATGTCGGCTATCTGCATCAGGCCGAGGTCCATCTTGAGGAACGTGAACCCCAGGTCCATGCGCTCCTTGAGCCGCTTGCCGGTCTCGGTGCCGCTGGGCTTGTCTGCATCGGTGTCGCAATACACCCGCACCTTGTCGCAGAACTTGCCGCCGAGCATCTGGTAGATTGGCACCCCATAGGCCTTGCCGGCGAGGTCCCACAGCGCAATCTCGATGGCCGAGACACCGCCGCCCTGCCGTCCATGGCCGCCAAATTGCTTGATACGGCGAAACAGACGATCGACGTCGCAGGGGTTCTCGCCGATCAGCCGGCTCTTGAGCATCAGCGCATAGGTCGCGCTGGCCCCGTCGCGGACTTCGCCCAGGCCCACAATGCCCTGATTGGTATAGATCTTGATGATCGCCGACGTGAACGGCGCGCCGACGATTTCGGCCACCCGCAGATCGGTAATCCGCAAATCGCTGGGACGCGATCCTGTGCGGATGTTGTCCTCAATGGATTCTGTGGCGCTCAAGCTGCCCATGTCTGCCTCCTGCTGTTGGGATGTCCGGCTGACCTCCCCGTCAAGCCGGACCCGTATCGATTATTGTCGGTCAGCTAATGTCGATGCGGTTGTCCTCCAGGTAGTCACGGTTCATTTCAATGCCGAGACCAGGCGCCTTATTGAGTTTCAAGCGACCATCCGAGTTGTCGAGCGGCTTGTCGATCAGGTGATCGTATTTGCTGAGGTTCCACTCCGAGGTTTCGA
>JAQGKG010000287.1 GCA_028290245.1 Devosia sp.
GGCCATTGCCGATGCTGGCCTCGATCAGAGCGACATTTCCAACCCGAGGACGGGCATCGTCATGGGCTCCGGCGGCGCTTCCACCCGCACTATCGTCGAAGCCGCCGACATTACCCGCAAGAACAACAGCCCCAAGCGCATCGGGCCGTTGGCCGTGCCGAAGGCTATGGGCTCGACGGCCTCGGCAACGCTGGCCACGCCCTTCGGCATCAAGGGCATCAATTATACCATCACCGCAGCCTGCGCGACCTCCAAGCATTGCATCGGCAATGCCATGGAACAGATCATCATGGGCAAGCAGGACATCGTGTTTGCTGGCGGCCACGAAGACCTCGACTGGACCTTGAGCGACCTGTTCGACGCCATGGGCGCCATGAGTTCGGACTTCAACGACACGCCATCCAAGGCCAGCCGATGCTATGACGCAGCGCGCGATGGCTTCGTCATTTCAGGCGGCGCCGGCGTGATGGTGCTGGAAGAATACGAACACGCCAAGGCGCGCGGCGCCAAGATATGGGCCGAACTGGTCGGCTATGGCGCCACCTCCGATGGCCTCGACATGGTCGCACCATCGGGTGAAGGCGCCGAGCGCTGCATGCGCATGGCGCTGAAAAACGTGCCGCAAAAGGTCGACTACATCAACCCGCATGCCACCTCGACCCCGGTGGGCGACCTGCGCGAGATCGAAGCCATCCGCGCGCTGTTCGGCAACGAGGACAAGTGCCCGCCAATCTCGGCCACCAAGTCGCTGACCGGCCACAGCCAGGGCGCTACCGGTGTGCATGAATCGATCTATTCGATCCTGATGATGAAACACCGCTTCATCGCCGAAAGCGCCAATATCGAAGTGTTGGACCCCGCGTTTGAAGACATGAACATCCTCCGCCAGCGGCGGGATGATGTTGATCTGGGCGTAGTGCTCAGCAATTCGTTTGGGTTCGGTGGGACCAATGCAGCGCTGGTGTTCAAGCATCCGGATGCTTGAGGCCAAGCCCTAGTATCCAAACTCGCTAAACCGCCCGCCCTTGCCGTCGTAGGTCAGCACGCGTCCCACCAGCGGCTCGCCGATGCCGGTGATCAACTTGATCGCTTCCATGGCCATGAGTGTGCCAATCACCCCGGTGAGCGGGCCCAATATGCCTGTTGCTTCGCAACTCGGCAGGTCTGCATCGTCGGCCTCGGCAGGATAGAGGTCGTCAAAGCGCGGGCCACCGGGGGAGAACACTGTCACTTGGCCGTCAAACATCGAGACGGCGCCGGAGACGAGCGGCAGGCTGAGGGCTTCTGCGGTCGCTGCCACCAACCGGCGGGTGACGAGATTGTCGGTGCCATCGAGCACCAGGTCATAGCCCGACATTATGGGGGCCACATTGCCCACATCGAGCCGCCCGCCATGCACCACCACAGTCACATGCGGATTGAGCGCCCTTGCAAATGATTCTGCGCTCTCGGCCTTGTTGGCGCCGATCTGCGTATGCATGACCTGACGGTGCAGATTGCTCAGCGACACCTCATCATGGTCGACAATGCCCAGCGTACCGACGCCCGCCCCGGCCAGATAGGCCACCACCGGGCTGCCTAATCCTCCGGCTCCAACCACCAGTACCCGCGCCCGCTTTAGCGCCTGTTGCCCCGCTCCGCCCATGCCCTTGAGAGTTAGGTGGCGCGCGTAGCGCTGTGTTTCTTCCGGGGAGAGTGGATCAGAGGCCAAGCGGCACCGCGATGAAGCGACGGTCCGGCCCCTCGAAACCGCCGGGATAGACCGAAATCAGCGCCACGCCATGCTCGGTGGTTTGCGCCATGAACGGCAGCGCCACGCCATACAGTCGATACGCCGTCGGGCAGCCGCGCGAGCGGGGCAGGGCCTCGTCGCGATGGATCACGCGCTCGCTGCCGCCATCGGTAAGGGTCAGCTCATAGCCCAGCGGCTCGACGGAAAACCACTCGCCGCAGGGCGCGAGAGCCGTGGTGGCAAACGAAGATAGCCGCAGTTCGGAATTGCCAATGACGGCTCCCGCATCATAGCCGGGCGCGCCAAAGCTCAGGCTCGTCGCGTCATTGTCCGGCGCGCCGTCGCCCACCATGGCGACCAGTTCGGCGGGCGTGTCGATACCGAATTCCTCGATCGACTGGGTGGCATCGACCAGCACAGTGGCGCGGACCTGCTGCAGTGTCTGGGTTTCATCCTCGGCAATCACCTTGATCGGCGTTCCGACGACCCAGGAATCTGTGCTGAGGTCCACGATGTAGATCGAGGAATAGGCAAACCCCGAGCCATCCCGGATGCCGAATTCCTCGAAGGCAAAATAGCGCGCGTCCTCGGAATAGCCGATTACTTGGGGCAGGGCACGATCGCCGGCCATCGCAGGAAAAACCCCGGCCAGCAGCGCAATAAAACTAACGACCAGTCGAACCATGCCCGCCCTCACCCCTTGTCGTCTCGTCCAACGCATCTACCTCGACCAGCGTCACCGCGCTGACCAGCGCGATAACCATCTGCGCGATCCGCTCGCCCCGGCGCACTGGGAACACCTCTTTGCCATGGTTGATCAACAGCACCATGACTTCACCGCGATAATCGGCGTCCACCGTGCCCGGGCTGTTCAGCACCGTGACGCCATGCTTGGCCGCCAGCCCCGAGCGCGGCCGCACCTGCGCCTCGTAACCCTTGGGCAGGCCGATAGCGAGCCCCGTGG
>JAQGKG010000290.1 GCA_028290245.1 Devosia sp.
AATGACGGCGCAGTACAGCGACGGTCCCCAATTGTGCCCCGGCATCGGCTTGCCCGGCAGCGAGCCCGAGACCACGACGGACTAGGGCGGCACCTTGCCGATGTGGATTTCGCCGGTCGCCCGATCAACAATCTTGGTCGATTGGCCGATATACACGCCCATGGAAATCACGGAGTTCTCCTCGACGATGACGCCTTCGACCACTTCCGAACGCGCGCCGATGAAGCAATTGTCTTCGATGATGGTGGGATTGGCCTGCATCGGTTCCAGCACGCCGCCGATGCCAACGCCACCCGACAAGTGCACATTCTTGCCGATCTGGGCGCAGGAGCCGACGGTGACCCATGCGTCCACCATAGTGCCCTCATCGACATAGGCGCCGACATTGACGAAGCTCGGCATCAGCACGACATTTTTGGCGATAAATGCCGGGCTGCGCACGATGGCGCCGGGCACCGCGCGGAAGCCGGCGTCGCGGAACTCGCTCTCGCCCCAACCCTCGAACTTGGTGCCCACCTTGTCCCAATAATGCGAGCCGCCCGGCGCGCCTTCGATCAGGCGATTGTCGTTGAGCCGGAAGTTCAGCAGCACGGCCTTCTTGAGCCACTGATTGACCTGCCAGTTGCCGTCGATCTTTTCAGCCACCCGCGCCACGCCGGTATCGAGCAGGCGCAAGGCTTCCTCGACTGCATCGCGGACTTCGCCTTTGGTGTCGAAACGGATCTCGGCGCGGGCCTCGAAGGCATCATCGATGGTCTTGGCGAGATCGGCATAGCTCATGGCGGACGGTCCTTATAAATGCAGCCGGACCATAGCCGGGACGCCACAAGTGTCAACGTCGATCCACCCAACAAAACTTATCCCCCTCCCCATTCTGTCCCGCATAATCCTCCCATCTTCCGGGTTAAGAGCGGCGCTGCAGCGACCGGTGTCCGGATGGACAGTTGGGAGGGAGAGGGTCGCGCTTCACCCTGGGCTGCGCGGAGGTGACAATCGGGCGGGCGCTACGGCAAACGCTGGGGTCACGATCCGCCTTCCGACAAAGTCCCAACGCCCCGAGACGGTTCTCGTCTCACATTTTACTACCCCTTTACGAGGCGATCGCCGTCTCGGGGTCCGCTCGTCTTTGAAACCCGCACCACAGGCGGCGCCTTGTCATGTCCCGGGCATCTTGCAACCCAGCTCTTCCACCATCCGCATTGCAACGTTTGCGCCAGTGTCACACTGTCCCGATAAGCGTTCGCAGCGGCGAATCGGGGATTGTCTTGCAACATTTCAATATCGTGGTCATCGGCAGCGGTCCGGCCGGGCGTCGTGCGGCGGTCCAGGCGGCCAAGCTTGGCAAATCGGTGATGGTGGTCGAAAATCGCCTGCGACTCGGTGGCGTCTCGGTCCACACCGGCACCATTCCGTCCAAGACCCTGCGCGAGACCGTACTCAATCTGTCCGGCTGGCGCGAGCGTGGCTTTTACGGCCTATCCTATCGCGTGAAAAAGGACATCGAGGGCAAGGATCTCGGCGCCCGCCTGCGCATGACGCTCAATCACGAGATCGAAGTGCTTGAGCACCAGTTTGCCCGCAACGGCGTCCGCACCTTCGGCGGCATGGCGCGCTTCCTCGATACCACGCATGTCGCCGTGACCCCGCCCGATGGCGACGAGGTTACCTTTAGTTTCGACCACGCGGTGATCGCCGTCGGCACCACGCCGTTCCGGCCGACCAACATTCCGTTCAACGACTATTCGGTGCTCGACAGCGATAGCCTTGTTTCCGAGCCCCGCGTGCCGCGTAGCCTCACCGTGGTCGGCGCTGGCGTTATCGGCATCGAATATGCCACGATCTTTTCGGCGCTCGACGTGCCCGTGACTATCGTCGAGCCCAAGGACACCATCCTCGATTTCATCGACCGCGAGATCATCGAGGAATTCACCCATGACCTGCGCCAGCGCGGCGTGACGCTGCGGCTCGGCACCAAGGTCGAAAAAGTCGAGCTCGACGAGCAGGGCTGGGCCGTCTCGACCCTCGCCGATGGCCGCCGCCTGCGCTCCGACATGCTGCTTTATGCTGCCGGACGCTCCGGCGCCACCGCTGGCCTGGGGCTTGAAAACGCTGGGATCACCCCGGTCGATCGCGGTCGCCTCAAGGTCGATCCGGTGACCTTCCAGACCACGGTCCGCAATATCTACGCCGCTGGCGACGTCATCGGCTGGCCCTCGCTGGCATCGACCTCGATGGAGCAGGGCCGTATCGCCGCGCTTCACGCATGTGGCGCGCCCATGCCGCCGGCCCCCGAATTTTTCCCCTACGGCATCTATGCCGTGCCGGAAATCTCCACCGTCGGCCTCACCGAGCAGCAGGTGAAAGCGCAGGGCATCCACTATGAGGCCGGCATCGCCCGCTTCCGCGAGACCTCGCGCGGCCATATCATGGGTCTTCAATCCGGCATGATGAAGATGATCTTCGCGCTCGATACCCGCAAATTGCTCGGCGTCCACATCGTCGGCGAAGGCGCCACCGAGCTGATCCACATCGGCCAGGCCGTGCTCAACCTCGGCGGTACGCTGGATTATTTCGTCGAGAACGCCTTCAATTATCCAACGCTGGCCGAGGCTTACAAAATCGCCGCGCTAGACGCCTGGAACCGCATGCCAAGAACCCTGCCGGTGGCGCCCA
>JAQGKG010000341.1 GCA_028290245.1 Devosia sp.
ATCCTTGGAATTCTCGAAGGGCTTACTGAATTCCTACCAGTCAGCTCCACCGGCCACCTGCTACTAGCCGGTCATTTCTTCGGACTGACCCAGCCAACCACCTTCATCGTGCTGATCCAGCTCGGAGCAATTCTTGCGGTCATCACGGTATATTTTGCTAAACTGGGCATGCTGATCCGCGATGCGCTGACCGGCAAAGCCTATGCCTGGCAGTTCGCGCTATCCGTGATCCTGGCCTGTTTTCCGGCGGTTATCGCGGGCGTGCTGCTGCGCGATTTCATCCAGGGCGACCTGTGGGAATCGGCATCGCTGATCTGCTGGACGCTGCTCATCGGCGGCATCATCCTGCTGATCGTCGACCGGCTGCCGCTCAAGCCCAAGTATGACGATATCTACCAGCTACCGTGGCATGTGGCGCTGATCATCGGCCTGTTCCAAATGCTGAGCCTCGTCCCCGGCGTGTCGCGTTCGGGTTCGACAG
The DNA here is from genome assembly GCA_028290245.1 of Devosia sp. Lineage (GTDB taxonomy): Bacteria > Pseudomonadota > Alphaproteobacteria > Rhizobiales > Devosiaceae > Devosia. The sequence goes on from JAQGKG010000341.1 coordinate 482, forward strand.
TGGTGGGCGGCATGCTGTTTGGCGCTTCCAAGCGCGTAGCGGCCGAGTTCACCTTCTTCATCGCCTTGCCGATCATGGTCGGGGCGTTTGGTTATGACCTGTACAAGAGCCGGGACCTGATCGACGCTTCGATTGCGCTCAATGTCGCCATCGGCTTCGCCGCAGCGTTTGTGGTCGGGGCGCTGGTGGTGCGATATCTACTCAGCTTCGTCAGCAAATACGGCTTCGCGCCGTTTGCTTATTGGCGCATCGCCGTGGGTATTGCCGGATTGGTGGCGATTTACGCATTCGGAAAGTAGGCGGCTCTCACCTCTCCCTTTGGGGGGAGAGGTGAACAAAACCTACTGCTCGCGTGCTTTATAATTAGCTGGAATCGAGAAAAACGCGCGCGGGATTTGCTGGCCTTTTTCGACGTCATAGAGCGAGAAGGTTAGCTCGGAGCCGCTCGGCTCGACGAGGCTCCACTGCGCCAGTTCCTTGGTATCGGTGTCAAAGATCAGCGATACCTGCACCGTACCGGCCACCGTTTCGTCGATGACGGTGATGGAAATATAGCCATCCGAGTTGGTGACATCGACCACATTGGCGTTAAGCAGGTCGATCTTGTCGCCAAGAAACTGGCGCAGCGGGATAGAGTCCTGCGGATAGGCATAATAGGTCTCGTCGCGCCGGTTCAGCACATAGAAACCGCGGCCGATGGAGACGATTTCTTCGCGGCTCGGCGGTGCATAGCGGAACGCGATCTTGTCGGGGCGCTCGAGGAAGAACGTCCCCTCCTGCCGCCCGCCGTTGGTATCGATCTGCAAGAACCGGCCGACCATGGTACGAATGGCCGAATTATGCGTGCCGATATCGGCGATCAACTGCTGCTCCTCGGAGGTCAGCGCCCGGTCCAGCGCCCAGGCAGGAACGCTCAGGGCGAAGGCAGCGGAAAAGCCGAGCAGGAGTGCGTCGCGTCGAATCATGGACAAGGTCCCCGGATCAGGTGTCGGTGTTGAAGCTAACCTAGAAAGCAATTGCGGCGACAGGTGGTTCCGTAGCGGTACTTGGCGACGCACACGCAGGCGTGCTCACATGGCGCAAAATGGAGGAATTGGATGCGAACCCTGATCGTAGCAATCGGCCTGAGCCTTATGGGTAGCAGCGCGGTTCTGGCGGCGCTGCCGCCGCAATATCAGCGGCAGGCGGAACTGCTGGCCATCATTGGCGACGAGAGCGTCATCGATGCCTTCGGCTTTGGCGGTATCGAGGTGGTCGAACTCAACGGGGTGGATCACTACATCGTCCGCGGTGGCGATTGTATGCTGGACGTGCTGATCGAGGACCTGCCCAACAAGCGTGAGGCTGGCTGGGCTGGGCCGCGCGAGTTCAAGCTGTTGTTGGGCAAGCCGGTTTGCGAGGGCGCCGAGTGAGAGCGTTTAAGCACCTAGCCTCCCCTGAAAGGGGGAAGGAATTCCGCCGGTGATTGTCGCCATGGTGCCAAAACCGCGATCGGTCTCTCCCCTTCTGCAAGGAGAGGCTAGGTGGGGATGGACGCACCAGGTTCAGGACAAAGAAAAGCCCCGGCCGTGACCGGGGCTTCATGTAATTTGAACGGCCTCAATAACCCTTCAGCGGTCTTCGCCGACCAATATCTCGCGTTTGCCGGCGTGGTTGGCCTGGCTGATGACGCCTTCGCGTTCCATGCGTTCGATCAGGGTTGCGGCTTTGTTGTAGCCGATGGCGAGGCGGCGCTGCACGTAGGAGGTGGAGGCCTTCTTGTCGGTCAGCACGATGTGGACGGCCTTATCGTAGAGCTCGTCGCCCGAGCCGGCGTAATCGTCGCCGCTTGCTACGCTGTCGCCTCCTGCTTCGCCGCCCTCGTCGTCTTCCTCGGTGATGGAATCGAGGTAATCCGGCGAGCCCTGGCTCTTGAGATGGGCCACGACGGCCTCGACTTCACTATCGGCCACGAAGGGGCCGTGCAGGCGCTTGGCGCGGCCGCCGGAAGCCATGTAGAGCATGTCGCCGTTGCCCAGCAGTTGCTCGGCGCCCTGCTCGCCCAGGATGGTCCGCGAATCGATCTTGGACGTCACCATGAACGAGATACGCGTCGGGAAGTTGGCCTTGATGGTGCCGGTGATGACGTCGACCGATGGGCGCTGGGTGGCTGTGATGATGTGGATGCCGGCGGCTCGGGCCATCTGGGCGAGGCGCTGCACGGCGCCTTCGATGTCCTTGCCTGCCACCATCATCAGGTCGGCCATTTCGTCGACGATCACCACGATGTAGGGCAGCACTTCGAGATCGAACTGTTCGCTCTCAAAGATCGCCTCGCCGGTTTCGCGATCGAAGCCGGTCTGCACCGTGCGGGTGATGACCTCGCCCTTGGCTTTGGATTCGGTGACGCGCTGGTTGAAGCCGTCGATGTTGCGGACGCCGATCTTGCTCATCTTGCGATAGCGATCTTCCATCTCGCGCACGGCCCACTTCAGCGCCACGACTGCCTTTTGCGGGTCGGTGACGACGGGCGTCAGCAGATGGGGAATGCCGTCGTAGATGCTCAGTTCGAGCATCTTGGGATCGATCATGATCATGCGGCACTGGGCCGGGGTCATCTGGAACAGCAGCGACAGGATGAAGGTGTTGATACCCACCGACTTGCCAGAGCCAGTGGTGCCGGCGATCAGCAGATGCGGCATGCGGGCGAGATCGGCGATGACGGGCTCGCCGCCGATGGTCTTGCCGAGGCAGATGGGGAGCTTGCCCTTCATCTTCTCGAAATCGGACGAGGCCAGCATTTCGCGGAAATAGACGGTTTCGCGGTTGTGGTTGGGCAATTCGATGCCGATGGCATTGCGGCCGGGCACCACGGCAACGCGAGCCGAAATAGCGGACATCGAGCGGGCGATATCATCGGCCAGCGAGATGACGCGGCTGGACTTGATGCCGGGGGCCGGCTCGAGTTCGAACAAGGTGACGACCGGACCAGGGCGGACATTGATGATGTCGCCCTTGACGCCGAAGTCTTCCAGCACGCCTTCGAGCTGGCGCGCCATGGCTTCGAGGCGCTCAGGCGCATGCTCAGGCGATGGACCGTTATGCTTGGGTTCGGACAGCAGGCTCAGCGGCGGCAGCTCGAAGCCACCGGGTTCGCTGAAGAACGAGCTTTGCGCCTCACGCAACATGCGCTGGCCCTGCGCTGGGCGCGGTGCGGGCGCTGCAACGCGGGGCTTAGCGGGATCGACTGGATGGAAGCGTGAATCGCCGCGCTGCTGGTGATTGACCACGGCTGGCGCTGTCGGCAGGTCGGGCACGAAGGGGACGTCGTCCTCGACTTCGTCCGGGTATTCCACTTCGGTATCGTCATAGCTCGGCCGTGCATTGATGCGTGGCGAGATTTCCTCAGCATAGCCCGGCTCGCCGCCAAACGATGGCTCGACCGGCGCGTGGATGCGGCGGGTGCTGGGGGCAATTGCCGGCTCGCGGCGTTCGTTGCTCGGGCCGTGACCATCCATGCTGGGCTCGACATCGTCGCGCCACGTGGCTTCATCGGCAGCGCGGCGTTCAGCGTGGCTGGCGCGGGCACGGCGGAAGGCGGTGCGCATTGAATAGCCCATATGCACCATGGCGCCGAGGGCGACATCGAGGATCGGGTTGGTTTCGGGCTCGTCTTCATCGGCGGGGGCAGAGACGCCCTTGCGGCCGGCTGCAGCAGCGGCCGCCTTGGTCCGGGGACCGGTGGGGACGGACTGGCCGAGACCCATGGCGATCCAGAACGTAGCGAGTGCAGGAACGGCGATGATGATGGCGAACAGCACGGCGGTTACCGCCTGTGGCCGGTCGCCAGTGACGAGGGTTGCGAGACCGGTAAAGCCATTACCGATCAGACCGCCCAAGCCGGTCGGCAGTGGCCAACTCGCGGGCATCACGACAAACGACAGTACGCCCGCAACGAGCAAGGTCGAGGCAATCCAGCCGAGAAGGCGCATGCCCAGATGGGTCGGCATGCGACGGCGCATGAAGGCCCAACCCCACAGCGCGGGCGGCACCAGCAGCGCCAGCGCCGACAGGCCGAAGGTCTGGAACAGCGTGTCGGCGATCACCGCCCCGGGAAAGCCCAGCCAATTGGCGGGCGCCTTTGCCGTGGCATAGGAAAAGCTGGGGTCATCGACCGACCAGGATGCCAAAGCCACGAGGCAGACTGCCACGAGGCCCAGCAGCACGAGGCCTGCGATACGCACCGGAATGCGAATCGCCAGGGCTGGCGGCGGGGCGGGCAGCGCCTTGGTCGCACTGCTGCGCGCGCTGCGCTGCGGCACGGCGCGGATTTCATCAAGCACTGGCGAGGGAGAACTGGGCATGGGCGAACTCAATACTGCCCGGATGAGACCGGGCCCACATTGCCTGCATGCTACCGAGATCGGGTTAACCCAAGGCTAACCATGGCAATCGGAGAGCCATTCGCCGCGAGAAAAGGCCCGCCAACCTGTGCCGGAGACAGGGGCGGGCCGAGTTTGCCGCTAGGGTCGCGAGGGAGGAGCGAGACTGCGGGAACTGAAGCAAATTGATCGTGGAGTGCGGCCCGTGCAGTTTTGCGAGTGGGAAGCCTCTGTGGCGGGCCAAGAGGAACACGAGCCGCACGCCACGATCAACTTCGAAGCGTTCCGTCAGGATCAAGCGCTCCAGTGGAGCGATTGAAGTTGAGAAGGCCATGAGAGCTACGCTCGAATGGCGAGAGCCCGGCGGCAGGCAAACCGCCGCCGGGTGAAATCAGGCTTAGCTGTTGTAGGCGCGTTCGCCGTGGCTCGAGAGGTCGAGACCATCGCTTTCGCTCGACTCTGGGACGCGGGCCCCACCGAAGATCGCCTTGACGATCATCATCGCAACGAATGCCACGACACCGGACCAGACGATGGCGATTGCCACGGCTGTGAGCTGGATCATGAACTGGCTGCCGATCGAGTAGGCAGCAGCGTCGCCCAGCGGATAGCCGCCAAGGCCGGGCGCAGCGACGATTGCCGTGCCAAGTGCACCGACGATGCCGCCGACGCCGTGGATGCCGAACACGTCGAGCGAGTCGTCATACTTGAGCATTGGCTTGAGGTTGACGACAGCCCAGAGGCAAACGATGCCGGCAATGGCGCCAAGCACGATGGCGCCACCGACACCGGCAAAGCCGGCAGCAGGGGTAATCGCCACGAGGCCGGCGACGGCACCCGAGACAGCACCGAGGGTCGAGGAGTGACCACGGGTGATCTTTTCACCCAGTGCCCAGGCCAGAGCACCGGCTGCCGGAGCCAGGACGGTGTTCATCAGGGCGACGGCGGTCAGGGCGTTGGCTTCGAGGTTGGAGCCGGCGTTGAAGCCGAACCAGCCGAACCACAGCAGGCCGGCACCGATATAGGTGAAGACCAGATTGTGGGGAGCGATTGGCTCCTTCATGTAGCCGAGGCGTGGGCCAAGCACGATGGCGGCGACGAGTGCTGCCACACCGGAGTTGATGTGAACCACGGTACCGCCGGCGAAGTCATAAGCGCCGAGGCCGAACAGCAGGCCCGGGCCGGCCCAGACCATGTGAGCCATCGGGATGTAGGAGAAGGTGAACCAGATGGCGAGGAACGCCATCAGCGCGCCGAACTTCATGCGCTCGGCGATGCCGCCGATGATGAGCGTCGAGGTGATGCAGGCGAAGGTGAGCTGGAACACCACGAACACCATTTCAGGCAGCACGAAGCCGGCCGAGAAGGTGGCAGCAGTGGACTCAAGCGTTACGCCATTGAGGAAGAACTTCGAGAAGTCGCCGACGAATGCCGACAGGCCGCCTTCGGTCGGGCCGGCAAATGCAAGCGAGTAGCCAT
>JAQGKG010000343.1 GCA_028290245.1 Devosia sp.
GATGACGATGATGACGATGATGACGATGATGACGATGATGACGATGATGACGATGATGACGATGATGACGATGATGACGATGATGACGATGATGACGATGATGACGATGATGACGATACCTTGCCGATCAACCGTGCGCCAAGGACCATCGGCCCGGTGCGGCTGAATGACGTCTTCGCGGGCCAGGTCATGCTGATCGGCCTGACGCAACTATTGGCCGGCGCCTCCGACCCCGATGGGGACGTGCTCAGTATCAACGACATTTCGGTAACCGGCGGCACGCTGGTGCAGATCGGGGCTGGGTGGTCGTTCCTAACCGTTCCCGGCATGCTCGGCGTCATTACCTTTGCTTACAATATAAGCGACGGCCTGCTCGAAATCATGCAGACGGCCATGCTCGAAGTAGTGCGCAATACGGTGCATTTAACGCCGGGCCACGACGTCTTCGTGGGCACGCCTTGGGACGACGATATCAACGGGCTGGCCGGCGATGACATTATCGACGCGCACGCCGGCAACGATATCGTGGTCGGAGGCCTCGGCGACGATCATATCAATGGCGGTGATGGCGATGACCAACTATTCGGCGGGCATGGCGCCGACGTGATCTTTGGCGGCCGAGGCAACGATATTATCGGCGGCGGCGCAGGCAATGACCGCCTGTTTGGCGAGGAGGGCGACGACGTCATCGATGGCGACGAGGGCGATGACATGCTGATAGGCGGCACAGGCAATGACGTCCTTAATGGCGGCGAGGGAAACGATGAGCTGGTAGGAGAAGACGGCGACGATACTCTCATTGCCGGGCTTGGGGACGACATCGTCAGCGGCGGTGGCGGTAGTGATGTCATCGAAGGCAATGCGGGCAGTGACCTACTGTCTGGCGGCGCAGGCACTGATGTCATCACCGGCGGCGAAGGCTGCGACACCCTCGAAGGTAACGAGGGCGACGATACGTTAATCGCCGACGCTGGCGACGACACAGTCTCCGGCGACCATGGTGACGACATGCTCGATGGCGGCGAAGGCAGCGACATGCTCCGGGGCGGCGATGGCGAAGACACCCTGATCGGTGGCGAAGGCGATGACATGATATGGGCCGGAAACGGTGACGACCAGATCATGGGCGATGCCAGAGATGACCTGATCGATGGTGGCGCCGGCCACGATATCCTCGACTACTCCGAGTTCACCGCAGACATTCATATCGACCTGCAGGCCGGCGTAGCCTGGAGCGAGGCGACGGGCGAGGACCAGTTCGAGCATATCGAGGAGGTCATCGGCGGGCAGGGAAATGACACGTTCGTCTTCGGCGCCACGACCGCCATCATCACGGGCGGCAACGGCGAAGACGTTTTCATTTTCACCGTCACCGACGAGGCCCCGACCCTTGGTCTCCAACTAGTTTACCAGATCCTCGATTTTGTGGTCGGCGACCGCATTCAGGTGGCTGACTATGAGATATCGCATCGCGCCGAGCGGTTGGAGGAGGAGTTCTTCAGCGATGTCTACGAAGCGCTCGAAGAGGGTTCCGGCTCCAGCCTGCCGATCCGCGTCAACCACTCAGTCCGTGAGGGTATGGTTCAAACCATCATCGAGGCAGACCTCGACCACAACGATTCCTACGAGATTTTTATCACGCTGGACGGCGTCCAGCTCCCGTTGAGCATCGGTTATCACGTCGCCTGAGGGCGACCAGGAGTATGCCAAATGAGTACAATGGATATGGCTGCGCCATACCGCCGTTCTAACAAGTCACGGCCCTCGGTAAAGATGTCAGAGTTTTCGCTGCGCGGCCGGGTTGTTACCGGAAGCATCATGGCAATTATGCTGTTGGCCGGGCTGGGCGGCTGGTCTGCAATAGCCAAGCTGTCCGGAGCGGTCATCGCCAACGGCACAGTGCTGGTTGACGACAACGTCAAGGTGATCCAGCACCTGGATGGCGGGGTTATCCGATCGATCGAAGTGCGTAAGGGACAGGACGTCGCCGCAGGCGATGTGCTGCTACGGCTCGACGACGTGCAAATCCGCACCGAGCACTCCATCCTCAATGGCCAGCTTGCGGAACTGATAGCGCGCAGGGCGAGGCTGCTTGCCGAACGCGACGCTGCCGACGAGATCAGCTTTCCGTCCGACTATTTGAGTCTATATCCAAATGCGGCACCCAGCATGCAGGGCGAGCAGCAACTTTTCGACAGTACGGGTCGAAATCGGCGGTCGCAGCGCGAGCAGCTCGAGCTGCAAGTAGCCCAGCTTAATGAAGAAGTCGGCGGCCTCCATTTTCAGGCGGCGGCGCTTGACGACGAGCTTGCACTTGCCCGCGAAGAACGCAGCCGCATGGGGTCTCTGGCGGAAAAGGCGCTGATCGAGACCACGAGACTAAACGCGGCCGACCGAGAGCTGGCGCGCATGCTAGGCTCCCAAGGGGAACTCACCGCCAGTGTCGCCCGCTCTAAGGCGCGCATCAGCGAAGTGAACCTGCAGATCATGGCCATCGACGATATGGCCTATACCGAAGCACAGCGAGAGTTACGCACGGTCGATGCCAACGTGGCCGAAATCAAGGACCGCTTGGGCGAAGTCACGGATCGCCTTGCTAGGACCCTGATCCGGTCGCCCGTCGCCGGCACCATCAACGAACTGTCGGTGACGACGCTGGGCGGCGTCATCAGCCCTGCCGAACGTCTGCTGACCATCGTGCCGGACGATGCCGATCTAAAGATAGAGTTCCGCATCGCCATCAACGATATTGATCAGATCCAAGTAGGGCAGGCGACCAAGCTGCGTTTCAGCGCCTTCGACCAGCGCACCACGCCAGAGATTGAAGGCGTCGTGTCACGCGTGTCGGCGGCCGCCACCAGCGATCCTGAGACTGGACAGAGCTATTACCTTGCCGAAGCCGAAGCGACCGGCGACATGTCGGTGCTTGGGGATCGTGGGCTCATCCCGGGCATGCCGGTCGATGTATTCGTTGAAACCCGCGAACAAGTCGCAATCGCTTACTTCGTAAAACCCTTCACCGATCAGATCACCAGGGCATTTCGAGAAGAGTGATATTCAATCCTGTTGGTACAGTTATTCACGATGAAATTTACCCGCCACAGTGTCGCAGTCAGGATGTCGATAAATTCTAATATTTACTGAGGCAAGCTCATGAAAACTCCCATTACAGTTGTAATTGCCGACGACCACCCGATGCTCTTAGCGGGATTGAAATCCTTCTTCTCGCTAAGCGAGCGCCACGTTGTCGTCGGCCAAGCAGCCTGCGCGGATAGCAGCCTTGAACTCGTCAAGGCCGTAGAGCCGGACATCATCATCATGGACCTGAGTATGCCGGGTGATGTATTTCGCACTATCGGCCAGATCGTCACCACAATGCCAGCTACGAAGGTGGTAATGTTCACCGCATATTGCAGCATAGAGTCCGCCCTTAAAGCGCTCGAGGCCGGCGCCACGGGTTTCGTGCTGAAGGGGAGCCCCGCGTCGGAACTGCTAGAGGCCATAGACTTGGTCATGGCAGGCCAGATGTTCGTCACGCGGCAATATGCCAGTCAGGTGATGAACGGCTTGCGCGACCGTGCCCGGCGGCACTCCCTGGACGAGGCCGTCAAGCTCAACGTGCGCGAGAAGCAGATTGTCGGGCATTTGATGCAGGCCCGGACCAATCGCGAAATTGGTGTCGCGCTTCATCTCACCGAGAAAACCGTAAAGCACTATATGAGTGGCCTTATGCTCAAGCTCAAGGCGCGCAACCGCCTGGAAGTGGTCATTGCCGCCCGCCAAAACGGAGACTCGGAAGACGCATTGCGCAGTTACCAGTGAGCTAACGCGGTGCGTGGATAAACGCATTCCGCGCGGGGGGAGGCATGCCCAAACGCAGCCCAAGAAGCGACTTTGGAACGTTCGTCTTACACTGGGTTCTTGTTATTTTGGTTACGGTGCAGATCGGCACCGGTCTGAGAATCGCGTCGCACGAGCCATCGTTGGGGTGGTTGGCTAACCTGGACTTTGTCCTGCCGCGAGAAAATTTGTGGTACTGGCATCTTGTAGGTGCTTTGGGCTTCACTGCGGTCTTTGTGTCCTACATCACCTATGTGCTTGTTGCGCGCTTAGGCCAGCGATCCCGGTTGGATCACTCCCGGCTCGCCTCGCTGTGGCGGGGCGGATCGGCTAGGTGGACAACCTTCGGCGTTCTGGTGCTCTGGGTAGGGTTCGGCGCATTTGCGGCAGAGATCATCAGCGGTAGCCTGCTCTATTTGGGAAAGGCGGGGTGGGCCATCTCGGTCCACCGCCATGCTGTCTGGTTCTGTATTGTCTTTCCGTTCGCTCACGTCCTGTGCCACTATTTGGCAGGGGGGATCGATCAGGTTCTTCGTATATTACGACCCACCCGGCTGGTTATTCCCTCCGCTCCTCCAGACATCCTCACCATGTTGGCGGAGCATGTTCAGTTCGTCGATACCCTGAAGCAAGGCCATCAGCCGACGCTCGACGATTTCGCAGTGATTTCGGAGTCTAAACGCGAAACAGCGCGCAAACCGCTGATCACCTCTGTGATAGTTGGCGCCAGCGTTGTGGCTTTGGGCTTGGTCGCACAAAACCAGACCAGTCAAACTTTGGACGTCCCATTACTTGAGAATCTGGGCCGATTTGACGCTCCAGTAATTAATGGGGATGTCTCCGATGCTGTGTGGGCAATGGCCCCCTCGATTGGACTGTTAACCAGTCAAGGCGCAAATTTTGCACCAGAACGTCAGTCCTGGATCGAAATCAAGGCAGTGCGTGATCAAACCAAGATATACATCTCGCTCATCTGGGAGGATCAAACCCGATCCCTTAGACACCTGCCGCTTGTGAAAGGACCGGACGGGTGGCTCATTGTCCGTTCCGTTACACCAGAGAGCAGGGAGGAAATATTCTACGAAGACCAATTCTCTATGCTTATTTCACCGCCGACTGTACCCATTATCGGATCCGCCGTACATCTCTCGCCAAAGCCCCTTAGGGGCTACCCGCCCAGTTCGACTGGGCGAGGTATGCATTACTTAGAGAACGATGCCGTTTCCGATTTGTGGGTATGGCGAGCCAGTCACGGTGGTCCGTCCGCGATGGTGGAAGACGCTCGTTTCGGGAACCCGGTAGCACCTACCCCAGGGCAGCTCTCCGGAGCGGAACACTATCGCGGAGGCTATGCACCAGATGAAGGGCCGTCCTGCTTTATAGTCAATCACGCCTTGTCTAAAAACCCCGAGAATCCAGCTCTGGTGCCTTTGCGATTGCCAAAGGACATCAGTTGGGTCGCACCTCGCGAAGATGATAGTCACGTCTCTGCCGACTTTAGCGACCCAGATGACGCCCGCTACTGGATGACCGACGATGAGAGCGAGCCCTACTCCCTTGCCCTCGATCAACAGTTCCCTGAGAACTCAGTTATTCCGGGCATCATAATGACTTGCGTGCCATCAGGCGGTCGGGCGGACGTTTTTGGGCACGCCCGTTGGGCAGCAGGCCGGTGGACGCTTGAGCTGATGCGAGCGCTTAATACCAATTCAACACAGGACGTACCAATCGCTTCTGGATCGTTGGTCTGGTTAGCAGCATTCGATCATGCGGCAACGCGACACACGCGACACGTGCGGCCGATTGAGCTGCATTTGCCGTGACGCTGCTCATCTGGTGAGACATGCGCGTCATCTTCTAGCCCATCTTTCAAGGTCTGGACCATGGCTTCGGTCAACGGGCAGAGAATCAATATGGCAAAATTGCACCTGATGACGGCGAACGGCGTGGCCTTTTCGACGCGCACCGGCGAAGTCATTTTGGATTCGGCGCTTATGCAGGGGATCGAATTCCCGCACGACTGCAGAGTGGGGCGATGCGGCAGTTGCTTGGCGAGAGTGGTGAATGGGGTCACCCTCGGTGGCAACGCAGCCGGACGCGGCATGATACATGCATGTCAAGCCAGGGCGTTGTCAGACCTAGAACTTGAATTTGATCATCAGCCACCTGTGCAGTCCGTCAATGCACAGGTAGCGTCGCTGATATATCGAGCCTCCGATGTTATTGAAGTTGGTCTAAAATTGACGCATCGGCTGGACTACTTGCCCGGGCAGTATTGCTCATTTAAGTTCCGCGGATTTCCCGCGCGCTCCTTCAGTCCCACGCTCCCCGCTGACGGTTCCCATAGCGAGAACGACCTTACTTTGCATGTTAAGCAAGTCAGGAACGGTCGTGTCTCAATCGCGCTAGGTCGAGACATTCAAGTGGGGCACAAGCTGAAAATTGAAGGTCCGTTTGGCTCGGCTTACTATCGGGATGATAGCGAAGATCGCCTGGTTCTAGTTGCAAGTGGTACCGGCTTTGCACCGATCCTTTCGGTACTATTGGCGGCTTTGGAAGATTCGCACAAAAAGCCGATCGTGCTGGTTATCGGCGCCCGCAACCTGAAGTCTCTCTATATGGCATCGGCATTAAGTGACCTGAACCGCAGGCCTGAAATTCAGCTTATCGTGGCTACCAATGAACCACCTCGTTATAAGGTGGTTAGGCATGGCGCGCCCATCGATTTTCTGCCGGCGCTGCGACCCACGGATGGCGTGTATGCGGCTGGCTCACCTGCCATGATCGACGAGATAGCGCGAAAGGTAGGTGCGGCCGGAGCAAACCTCTATGCCGACCCGTTTGAGCCAGCAGCAACGCCCGCGAACAACTGGCTGACACGGAATTTTGCCTGACCGGGTCAACGCGCCGCGGCCTAGCGACCCGACGCCGTGGCATTTCGAAGCTATACGGGAGCTAACGGTATCGGTCCGCTTTGGTAAGCTCACGCCCGAAAGCCGACTGTCAGCTCCCCACCCCATTTCGGCGTTGCGATCACGCTTGCCCAGCAATGACAACAATGCATTTGGCAGGCTAGTCACGCTGATGGGCTTGAACCGTGTGGTGTCGACAAAAAGCTGCGCAACGTGGCGATGGCGGGTCATTGCCACATAAATGGCCTCTCGCGACATGGCTCGGGTGCTTGCAATGTAGGCACGATCGACCGTTCGCCCCTGGGCAAAATGCATTGTGGCAGCATACGCGTGGCGCACCAAGGGTAACTTGACCTCATGCTGGTCGCGAAAGCCCAAGAGGTCCGCCATATCGCGTGTAATGCAGGAGCCATCGGCTTCAAACTCGAGGGTCAGGCGCGGCGGCGGGCCAGCCTGAATGTCAAGAACTCGGGCAACATCGGCATTGCGGATGATGCGTTCTGGAAGAAGGACGGTTTCGCCAAACACGATGCGATCGCCAACAGATACTTTGAGGGACCCCGTCTTCTTGCGCTTGTTGCGGCCTCCGGCGCGCAGCGCGACACCGACCTCTATGTCCAATGGATCAACATAGGCATGCGAGTGGATTTGGGGATCATTGTCGCGCGAGGTGAATTCTATGAAACGGCGGCCACCAGGCCCGTGACGGCCTCGTGGTCCTTTCCGGCGGCATTGCGCCGTGCGCCGTGCGCCGATTAATCCCCAATCAAAGATGAACTGAAGGCTGCCGCACCGCGTCATTGTGGATCCCAACGATCAGCCGGGGTGTGGTCTCATCAGCGAAGGCAAAGGCTAGTGATACCGACTTGGCCGGAGCAATTTGGGCGATATAAAGATGTGGTTCGCGTCGAAACGAATACAATATAGCATTTTCAGCTACATAGGAGCGGGCGAAAATAGGGAAATGGAGCGGGTGAAGGGAACCTATTAACGTACTTAACTTACTGTTTTATAAAGAGAAATAAATCTTTGCGAAAACAAATACCGTTAGCGGTACCGTGCTCTTTAAGTGTTGGGTTGCAACGTTAGCTGTTGGCATTCACTCTAGCTAATGAAAAGCAATCGGGAGTGTGCTGGATGTATCGGGGCATGTCAAAAGACTACCAGCGTCTTAGGTCGTTAATAATCCAGACCCGATTTCCTGGCTTCACCGCCGAGGTTGAGACGGCGTTTTGGCGCGTTATAGACCAAGAAAATATTTACCCCCATCAGCCGCACTTTGAGCTGGCATTCAAGCGACATTTGAAAGATGACGTGGAACTAACGGATAAAGAGAATGTCCAT
>JAQGKG010000387.1 GCA_028290245.1 Devosia sp.
TCGGCGGCAATAATTGCAAGGCCCGCGCCTTCCTGGATGCCGCGCACCAGGTCGGGAAGCGAAACACAAATCTCCGCAGCTTTATTGACGGACCTCAGCAGATCCACAGCGACGTTGGCGTCACGTCCGCTGGGCGCGAGGATCAACGCTCGTTCTGAACTGATCACTCCCGGCGCTCTCCGCTGAGAGGACCGAACCTTCCATCGGGGCCGGTTCCCAGCAGCGGATTGCTCGTCCCGGTATAGATCGGCACGCCGCGCAACACGCCCTGGAAGTCCTCCAGTGGGTCGCCAATCGATAGTCCCGTCTTGCCGATGCCATACTCGCGAATGGTATCCTCGTGGCTGCCCGAGCGCTTCTTGATGACCGAAATAGCGCGACGCACGCGGCCAAGCGCTTCGAAGTAGCGAAGTAGGATCACGCTATCTGCTAGATAGGTTATGTCGACAGGCGAGTTCATTTCGCCGACGAGGCCATGCTGGGCAACCGTCACGAAAGTCGAAGCACCCTGCCGGTTGAGATACTGCAGCAGTTCATGCATGTGCAGTAGCAGCGAGTTTTCTTCCGGCATGGCGGCCTGATAGCCATTAAGGCTATCGATTACCACGGTCTTGACCTGCGCCGAATCCACACGCTTGCGAACGCGATGCGCAAATTCCCCCGGCGAAAGTTCCGCCGCGTCAACTTGCTCGATGAACATGCTGCCACTGGCCTGCAGCGCTTCGAGATCGATGCCCATGCCCTTGGCCCGGTTAAACAGCAGGCCCAGTTCTTCGTCGAAGATAAACAGGGCGGCCTTCTCTCCGCGCTCCACGGCGGCCTTGGCAAAATGCAGCGTCAACAACGATTTACCCGCGCCGGCCGGGCCAAGCACCACTGCGCTGGAGCCGGCTTCGAGGCCGCCCCCTAGCAATGCGTCCAATTCTGGAATGTTGCTGGTCAGCGGTATGCGACCAAAACTGGTGCGATGCTCGCCGGACACAAGGCGCGGGAACACTTCGACGCCGCCGTGCTTGATGGCAAAGTCATGATAGCCGCCGCGATAGGCCTGGCCTCGATACTTGGTCACCCGCAGCCTGCGGCGTTCGGCGCCATAAGTCGGCGCCAGTTCGTCGAGCCGGATCACGCCATGCGCCACCGAATGAACAGTCTTATCATTGGCGTCGCTGGTCAGATCGTCCAGCATCAACACCGTTGCGCCATTGCGGGCAAAATAGTGCTTCAGCAGCAATATCTGCCGCCTATACCGCAGGGAGCTTTGTGCCAGCAGTCGGATTTCTGACAGACTATCGATCACGATCCGGTCGGGCTTGATGCGCTCGACAGCCTCAAACATCGACTTCGTCGCCTCGCCCAGTTCCAGGTCCGACGAATACAGCAAAGTCTGCTGTTGGTCGCTATCGAGCAGGCTTTCCGGCGGCGCCAGTTCGAAAATGTCGAACTTGTCGCCAATGTCCCAACCATGCGAATTTGCCGTCAGGCGCAACTCAGCTTCTGTTTCGGACAGAGTAACATAGAGACCCTTTTCGCCCCGGGATTCGCCCTCAACCAGGAATTGCAAGGCAATCGTGGTTTTGCCCGTTCCAGGGCTGCCCTCAAGCAGGTACAAATGGCCGCGGGCGAGGCCGCCGGCAAGGACATCGTCAAGCCCGACGACGCCGAGCTTGGCCTTTGGTTCTTTGACAAATTCGGACATGCAGATGGATACCGTAGGTTCGTGACGCTGGGCCTTCCTCGCCCCAATTTCCAAAAACGCGTGTCCCTTGGACTGGTTCCGACCCACAGGCCTTTTGACGCGAGGAAAACTGCCTTAAAGTCCCGCCACGCTCCTCTACGGAATCGGTTTCATGCATTTGCTGCTAGTCGACGGCTCGGGCTATATTTTCCGCGCCTTTCACGCCCTCCCCCCGCTCAACCGCAAGTCCGACGGACTGCCGGTCGGCTGCGTGCAGGGCTTCTGCAACATGCTGTGGAAGCTGATGGAGGACCTCAAGGGCGACGACGAGCCCACACACATGGCCGTCATCTTCGACGCCAAGGGCAAAACTTTCCGCGATGACTTTTTCCCTGATTACAAGGCGCACCGCCCCTCGGCGCCCGAGGAGCTGGTGCCGCAGTTTCCGCTGACGCGTTCTGCGACGCGCGCCTTCAACATTCCGTCCATCGAAATGGAGGGTTGGGAGGCCGACGACATCATCGCCACCTATGCCTGCAAGGCACGCGATGCCGGCTACAAGGTCACCGTCGTTTCCTCCGACAAGGATCTGATGCAGCTGGTGGAGCCCGACGGCAGCATTCGTCTTCTCGATACCATTCCCCGCCCCGGCCAGCCGCCGCTGCGCTGGATCGGCATGGACGAGGTGTTCAACAAGTTCGGCGTTACGCCCGACAAGGTGATCGACGTGCAGGCGCTGTGCGGCGACGCGGTCGATAACGTCCCGGGCGTGCCCGGCATCGGCGTCAAGACCGCGGCCGAGCTGATCAATACCTATGGCGACCTCGAAACCCTGCTGTCGCGCGCCACCGAGATCAAGCAGAACGCCCGCCGCGAAAAGCTGATCGCCAATGCCGAGCTGGCCCGCATTTCCAAGCGCCTGGTGACGCTCTCCCAAG
>JAQGKG010000414.1 GCA_028290245.1 Devosia sp.
GATGACCTAGAAGCTTCCACCCAAAAGGTCCGCTCAATCCTCGCCGCCGCCCGTCTTGCCCGTCCGCGGCTCACGCAATTAGACAACTTCGTCAAAGACTTACAAAATCAGATCGATTCTCTTTAAGAAGGTAAGGCATGGCCTGCACTCCTGCCATCACCCCACCTCGGTAACTTTCAGACCCCCGGAAACGCCTTGGCCTCCGAATGACCGGATCAGAGGTCTGCTATTGGCGCCGTAGAGCCGGCAGCGCCCGCGCCATGGCAAGAAACGCCTCGATGGGCAAGTCTTCCGCCCGTTCGTCACCCTTGAGCCCAGCCGCAGCCAATAGCCCCTCCACCGGCACGCCCGCCGCCTTGAGGCTCTGCCGCACCATCTTGCGTCGTTGCCCAAAGGCCGACCGGGTAATCAGCTCGAGATTTTTCACTGTCACATCGTCGCCAACCGGCTTGGGCGTCAGATGCACCACGGCCGAGGTAACATTAGGCGGCGGCACGAAAGCCTGACGGCCCACATTGAACGCGATCCGCGCTTCGCTGCGCCAGCCGGCCAGCACACCAAGCCGCCCATAGGGGTCTTCGCTCGGCTTGGCACAGATGCGCTCGGCCACTTCGCGCTGAAACATCAGCGTCAGGCTCTCGAAGAAATTCGGCCACGGGTCCATCGTCAGCCAGCCCGTCAGCAGCGGCGTCGCGATATTGTAGGGCAGGTTGGCGATAATGCGCGTCGGCCCATCCGCCAGCAGGCGATAATCGATCTCCATCGCATCGCCGGCAATCACTGTCAGCCGGCCGGGGTAGGCGTCGGCGATCTGTGCCAGTGCGGGCAGGGCGCGCGGGTCGCGCTCGATGGCAATAACGTCGCGCGCGCCTTCGGCCAGCAGCGAACGGGTCAGACCACCTGGGCCGGGGCCAACCTCGATGACGCGGAAACCTTCGAGCGGCCCCGCAACGCGAGCGATACGCGATGTCAGGTTCAGATCGAGCAGGAAGTTCTGCCCCAGCTCCTTCTTGGCGCGCAGGCCATGCTCCGCGATCACTTCGCGCAGCGGAGGCAGGTTGTCGATCTGGGTCATCGGTTCGCAGTCATTGCATCGGCCATTCTGATAGCCGCTAGGAAGCTGGCGTGGGAGGCGCGTCCGGTACCGGCCAGATCGAACGCCGTACCATGATCGGGCGAGGTCCGCACGATGGGCAGGCCCAGCGTAACGTTGACCGCCTCTTCGAATGCCACCGTCTTGATCGGGATCAGCGCCTGGTCATGATACATCGCCACCACCGCATCATAACGCGCCCAGTGAGGTGGGTAAAACAGCGTATCGGCGGGCAGGGGCCCCTCGACGCCAATGCCCTCGAACTGCAATTGCGCCACCGCAGGCCCGACGATTTCGAGATCTTCGCGCCCGATTGCACCGCCTTCACCCGCATGCGGATTAAGCCCAGCCACGCCGATCTGCGGATTGGCAATGCCGAAGCGCTGCTTGAGATCATGCGCCACGATCCGGATGGTGTCGACAATGAGCTGCTTGGTCAGAAGGTCCGGCACGGCGCGGATCGGTACATGGATGGTCACCGGTACCGCGCGCAGCCCGCCATGCGCCAGCATCATCACCGGCAGCCGCGGCGTGCCGCCCATGGCGCAGAGCTCTGCCAGGAATTCCGTATGCCCCGGATGCCGGAATCCGGCATTGTAAAGCGCCGCCTTGTGGATTGGTCCGGTAACCAGCCCGCGACATTCGCCGGTCATCGTTGCCTCGACGGCAGCTTCGATGGAGCGGATTACTACGCTGGCCGAGAGCGGTGAGGTCTGACCGGGGTGGTCAGGCACCAGTCCATCGACATGGGAGACGGGCAAGGCCGTCGCAAATGCCGCATTGGTTCCAGCAGCGCCAACCGTGGCGATCTCGATATCAAGTCCCAACCGCGCAGCCCGGGTTTTAAGAAAGTCCGCATGGCCAAAGACGCAGAATTCGGGAAGCTTGAGTTCGACCCGCTTGGCATACAGCGCCAAGATGAGGTCAGGCCCTACGCCAGCGGGTTCGCCCATGCTGATGGCCAGCGGTTTGTCCATCTCGGCCCCCGTAGACGAAAAGGGCCCGCCAGTGGCGGACCCGTTCAGGTCAGTTAATAATGATCTTGGCGTTCTTGCGCAGTTCGGCCATGTAGGTTTCCGACTGGCCACCCAAGGCAGTGTTGCCGGCCTCGGCCCGCAGGTCGCCCTTGATGAAGGTCAGGTCTTCCGCCTGGGTCTTTTCGCAAACGGCCAGCATCGACAAGCCGGTTTCCACCGCGCGCGGCTTGGTGATGCCGCCAACATTGAGGCCAGCCAGTTCCTTGGCGATCGCTTCCGGCATCTGCGTGGCATGGCGGCGGCCGACCTCGATCACGGCAGCATCGGTATAGCCGAGCGACAGGTCAACGGCAGTGTCACAGCCCGAAAACTTGGAGCGGTAGCTGTTGGCCTGGCCTGAACGGCCGGCGCTGCCGACGAAAATCACTTCCTTGAGAATATAATCAAAGCTCTGATAAGCCTGCACCTTGGCGGCGGCTTCCTGATCCAGCGTCAGCTCGGAAATCTGCACCTGCGGCATGATGGCCTGCTCGGTGACGGCATTCCACGCGATGGCCGCGCGCAGGCGGTCCTTCAGCGTATCCATGCCAACGCCGCCCTGCTGGAGCATGTTGATCAGCTTGTCTTGGCTGACTTTCATGTTGCGCGCGATCTGCAGCAGCGCTTCGTCTACCTGGGCATTCGAGACGGTGATGCCTATACGCTTGGCCTCGCCGAGCTGGATGGCTTCGGTAACCAGTTGGTCCAACGCGCCCTTGCCGCCGCCACGATTGCCTTCGAGGGCAAACAGCTTCTGGCGCTGGGCAACCTGCAGGTCGGTGATGATCGTCCCGTTGACTGTAGCGCGGACATTCTGCGCCATTGCTGGCACGCTAGCGCCGATCAGCAGCATTGCGCCTACGAGAATGGCGCTGGCAGTGCGCCCCCAAAAATTCTTGGTCATCATTGTTTCCGCCTCACGTCAAACCACCCGCACTCAATGCGGCGGGAATAGCGCGCTGTCAATTGCCCGACGATTGAGGCCAAAATCCGATATCACGGCACGGTGGGCAGGGCAGTTGCGCCCGTATAGCCCAGATTGAGCCCCGCTGGCGCCTTCAGGCGGAAGCTCGCAGTAAGGTTTGTAGCATTGGGCGTCGTGTGGGTCGGACCATTGCGCGTCGCGCCGGCACCGATCGACACATAGCCGTCGTCATAAACGATCCCGCCACCGACCTGCAGGTAGCTGCCAGCACTCAAGTCCCAAGCGGCGCTGGAATTCACCGACCAGTATTCGGTTACGGGAATAGTCAACGTCCCGCCGATTTCATGCTGGTCTTTCGTCACGCCCGCTGCCCGATTGGCCGCGATATAGCTGTAATCCAGCGATGCGCCGTAGCGGTCTTTGGAATAGGCCGCCGTCAGTGAACCGCGCGAAATCCGGGGATTGGTAGTGTCGATCTGAAGCTTGCCGCCGGCAGTGATGCCCTGTGTCAGCCCGGCATAGGCGCCCAGCACCGCATAAGAAGCAGTGGTGTCTAGCCCCGAACCGACGCCGACCTGCGTATGATCGGATGCCGCAAAAGCGTTGGTGCCGGCGATCTGGAAAGACTGCCCGGCGATCAGCTCGAGGTAACTGCCGCCCAGGAAATTGGCTTGGTAGCGCCCGCCCACATTGGCGCGCAAGCCAGTCTCCTGGCGATCGCTGCCCGAAAACCTGTTGTAGCTGAACAAGTTCGTGTCATCGAACACGAAGCTCTGTGCATCATCGTTGGTGATGCCGACGGCGCTGGTATTCGATCCGCGATACACCAGCTGCCCGATCGGCTCGATGAGATGCACCGTCGAGCCATCGCTGGCAGCCATCGGGAACCGCACATCCATGGCGGCGATCGGCGTCGCGCTCCACAGCGTGGTTGCGCCGGGTAGGATCGGGCTGGTGCCGTCGTAATAGGCGACGTCGGCTCGGCCACCAAGATACGGTGTGGCGACAAAGCCACCCGCGCCGATCCATTGCCTCTGCCACCCGGCCTGCAGGCTCGCATGCTGCTTGTTGCCGGCATAGCCAAACACATAAGGCACGCCGTTGGACGTCGTCTTCGAGTCGAAGTCGCGCCGCACTCCAAGCAGTTTGCCGGCAATCTCAACCCGGCCATTGCCCGGCCCCAAGTCTTCGACATGGTTGAACTGCACCACCGGCAGGGCTTGCGCCTGCTGGCCCTGATCGACCGCGGTATAGTTGCCGATCTGGTTGAACTGCTGCACGCGGGCATCGAAATACGTGTCGTCGGTTACATGCGTCGCATAAACCTGATTGGTCGTCGATTTGCCCACGGCTAGGCGATAATCTACTAGATAAGCTGCGTCTGTGAAGGCCGTATAACTCCAGCCGACGGTCCAATCCTTGATCGGCGTGAATTCACCCGACGTCTGGATCGCGCCACGCCAGTCGCGCTGCGCATCGGTAAAGCTGAACGCCGCTTTGTCCCACTGATACAGCCCGGACGCCTTGATCTGGAACGAGCCTGCATCGAAGCGCTGCAACACTTCCGCGCCAAGCAGGAAACCCTGTCGCGTCATGAACGTCGGCGTCAGGATGACATCGGTCCAGCGGCTCGTATAGGCATAATACGGCACTTCCAGCCGATGCCCGGTTAGTTCGCCATAGTCGTAGCTGGGCATCCGCAAGCTGCCCAAGGTCGAAGCACCGGTGTCCGGCAGCCACAGAAACGGCAACCACGCGACTGGAATGCCGAGCAGCGACAACGTCGGCTGCTCCAGCGTGATCGACCCATCTTCGCCATTCTTGATGACGCGGGATGTCTGGACCGACCAGCCGACGCGCTGACCTGCGCCGTCAACGCACTCGCCGCAAGGCGAGTAATTGGCGCGCTCCAGAATCGTCAGCAGTTCATTGTCATAATCGACGCTGTCAGCTGTAATACGCGAGCCGTCATAGGCGGTGATGGTCAGCGCGTTCATGAACGCCTGCTTCATGCCTCCGGTGAGCTCAAGATCGTCCATCTCGGCCAGATTGCCTGATGGGTCGAGCACGGTCACTTCACCGACGAATTTCACCTCGCCGGTCGCGCGGTTATACACGAGGTTCTGCCCGGAAACCGTATAGCCGTCCTGGCGCAGCACCACCGACCCAGTGGCTGTGATGACATTCGCGACGCTGTCGAATGTCAGGGTGTCAGCATCGACGGCCGTTGGCGCCGCCGGATCGATTGGGGCATTGAAAAAATCCGATGGGATGAGACCTTGCGCCAAAGCACTTGGCGTCAGGGTAAGCGCCAGCAACGCACTAGCCATAGCCAGGCGATGTGCCCACTTACTCGTTTTCGCACCGTACTTCACGCGCGCCCGTCTTCCTTGTGCAGCAGCACCGTCACGCCAATGACAATAGCTACAAACGCCGGTCCGATCGCCGCGAAAGTGGGGTCGAGAACGCCGGTCGACCCGGCACGGTCGGCCATCTCGGTAATCACAAACACAACGAAGCCCAGCACAATCCCGTAAAGGACCGCTGGACCATAATTAGAGCCTCTTCGATAACCTGCGGTAAACGCAAAAGCAATGAACAGAGAGCCTGTTAAAACCAGCGGCAAAGCCAGCAGTTTAATAAGCCGCATTGTGGCCGCGGTGCGGATCCCGGAGTCTGCTACTCCGGCCTGTAACAGGCTCGCCAGTTCGAAAAATGTCATGTCTTCGGTGGACGCCAGCTTGAGGCTAAGCTCCTCGGCAGTCGAATTGGTCGGCAGGCTGTAATTGGACAATGTCCGCGCGGGCCGGTCCGGTGTGCGCACAATGGCGGTGGGAAACAGCCAGTTTTTGCCCTCTAGAATCGCCTCGGGAGCTTCCAGCCGCGCCTCGTCGCTCTCGCCCAGATGAAAAACTGTGACCTGTCCCAACGACGCGCCGCCCTGCTGCATGCCCGTGGCCATCATCACATAGTGAAAATCGCCGCTGCGTTGCTCGAGCCAGATTTCGCCCGCCGGTGTCAACATCGAAGCCTGACCGGGCGGAGTAGGGCTGAGCTGCCGGTTGATCTGCGTGCTGATGGTTTCGAGGCCCAGCGATGTGGCGAGGCTGAGCACCCCCAGCGCGATCACCGGCGCCCGCACCATCCGCCAAATAGAAATGCCGCTGGCCTGGATAACCGTGAGTTCGTGCCGTGATTTGAGGTCGATGAAGCCGAGAATCGCCCCCATCAACACCGTCACCGGCAGCGTCTTGATGGTCCATTTGACGGCGCTCATCGCCACCATGACCAGGGCCATATGAAAACCATGACCCTCGGCGACATAGTTGAACCGCCACGTATCCAGCGACTCCACCAGCGCGATCAGTCCGTAAAAGACCAGCACGGTAACCGCGATACGGCTGCCGACGCGGTTGAGAACGACCCAATCGACCCGGTTCATGACAGCACCGCCGCAGGATACGGCCGCGGCCACACGCGGACCGCCAGGGCTGCCACCGCGACAACGATCAGCAACAATGCCCCCGTCGCCGTCCCGAACGGGCTATAGGCGCTGATGCCGCGCTCGCCAAAAGCAATCAGCAGCACCATGGCTTCCATCGGCACATTGAAGCGCGTACGTCTGCCACTAGGGAAGCCCATGATTGCCAACATCATGATCGCCATCCCGATCACCCGTAAACCTTCCGCCATGCGGTTGGCGACCATCATCAGCATGCTCTGGTTCCAGTCGCCACTGGCGAAGGCCTCGCTGACCAGTGTGATGGTGTCCTTCTCCAGCATTGGATCGGTGGCTCCGATCGGCTGCGATAGTTGATCGACGCTGACGTCATAGCGCGCGAACGAGATCTCGGAAAACCGGCCGTTGGCTTGGGTATATTGTAGTGTACCGTTTCGCAGTTCGAGCACGTAGTCGTCTTCGTCCACGGCGGATACGCGCGCGGTTTCGGCTATATAGGTCTGCCGTGTTTCCGGGTCGCGCCGGTCATCGGCGAAAAACTCGCGGATTTCCCCGTCGCCCTCGCGCCCACCAATCAGCAATATGACGCCAGGGGTCACTTGGGTAAATCGCCCGGGCCGAAGGGTCGAGCTAACCAGATCCGCAGCCACGCTGGCATTGAGCACGTTAAGCCGGCGATTGGCGGCGGGCTCGACGAAATTGGACAGCAGCAACACCGCGATCACCCCGACGCCGGTCACCACCGCAGTCGCGTTCCACAGCGATGGCAAGCCGTGGC
This sequence comes from Devosia sp., assembly GCA_028290245.1. Taxonomy (GTDB): domain Bacteria; phylum Pseudomonadota; class Alphaproteobacteria; order Rhizobiales; family Devosiaceae; genus Devosia. The sequence continues at coordinate 7,273 of JAQGKG010000414.1, forward strand.
TGGTGTGAATGATATGCAATTCGCGATTCTCTTGCAGCGACTGCAGGGCGCGGGTCAGGCCGATGCCGACGCAGATATAGAAGAACGAAATCGCTAGCGGCGGCATGGTCAGCAGCGCCTGCGCGCCCAGCACCAGAATGCTCTGGCCCTTCACCGAAATTACGTCGAACGAGCGCAGGCAGTTGATCATCCACAACAGGAAACACACCACGCCGAACAGGATCAGCGCGTCGGTCACGAACAGCCGAGCCAGATAGGCGGTCAATCTCTTCATGCGATGCGAAACGTCTCCAGAACGGGCGGACCTTGGTTTAGTTTGCGCGGGCATTCAAGCGCTCAGCCAGCTGTGCACGGATTTCGCGAGCGTCCTGTTGCGGGATTGACGCGGCGGGCAAAGACCTCAATGTAAAGTGCTCGTACTGAACAACCCTTGGTTGTGTGGGGAGTTAGGTCAGAGTGTGGCGAACGGCCCGGTTTGGCTCGCTACAATCTCACACCCGTGCAACCAGCCACCAAGGCCTACCATGTCCCAGTCCATCACCATCCGTACCGCTCCACTCGGCCCGGTTTCCGCTGCCACGACCATCATCTATGCGACCGAAGACAGCGCGCCCGCCGGCGCCGCGTCGGCGGCCTGGTCTGCTACCGGTCTGGTCTGGGCCGAGACCGCTGCCGCAGGCGGCTTCAAGGGCAAGCAGGGCCATGCGTTGGACATTTTGGGAGCAGGGGGCAAGCGCCTCATCGTGCTCGGTAGCGGCAAGGCGGCGCCCGATGCTCCGCTCAATGGCTGGACCGATCGAGGTGGCTCCCTGCTGGCCAAGATTTCCGCCAGCCGCGCCGAAAAGGTCGCGGTCATCCTAGATGAACCCAGCGCAACCCCAGCCGCCATTGCCGAACTCGCCGCTGGCCTGCGCCTGCGCCACTACCGCTTCGATAAATACAAAACCGCAAAGCCCGACGACGCCACGGGTTCGCTGGAAATCACTCTCCACGTCGCCGATACTGCGGCTACCGACGCCGCCATCGCTGATCGCAACGCCACAGTTGATGGCACGCTACTCGCCCGCGACCTGATCAACGAACCCGCCAACGTCCTCGGCCCGGTCGAATTCGCCGCCCGCGCTGTCGAACTCTCCAAGCTCGGCGTTGACGTTAAAATTCTCGAGCCCGAAGCCCTCGAAAAGCTCGGCATGGGCTCGCTGCTCTGCGTCGCGCAGGGCTCCGATCGTCCGGCCCGCCTCGTCGTCATGCAATGGCGCGGTGGCAATCCCGATGCGGCGCCGTTGGCCTTTGTTGGCAAGGGCGTGGTGTTCGACACCGGTGGTATTTCCATCAAGCCTGCCGGCTCCATGGAAGACATGAAGGGCGACATGGGCGGCGCGGCGGCCGTCACCGGACTGATGCATGCACTCGCTTCACGCAAGGCTCCCGTGAATGCAGTGGGGGTTATCGGGCTTGTCGAAAACATGCCATCCGGCAC
>JAQGKG010000416.1 GCA_028290245.1 Devosia sp.
AGCTAACGCCGCCCTCTTTGTGAGAAGCGAGCCATTTCGGACCTCACTCCCAAGTTCAATGCGCCGGGAGCTTTGTGGCAGAAGCTCTCGCGCCTCAAAATGCTGGAGCGGGCACTCCACATGGAGCATATATAAAAGCGAAGCTTTTCCGGCTCTGTCCTCGCTCGGAATGCCAGCAGTATAAGCGGTTCGTGCCCGCTCATATGAAGTTGGCGCGGCAAACGCTAAAACCTGTCTTGATCGGCAACGGTCAAAGGATCTGGAACGTCTTTCTTCTTCGAAGCTTACAGGCATGATCCCGCCTCGTTGACCACGTAGGGTCAATCATTCCGTCAGGAGCCCTGTTATGAACACCACCCGCCTTGGCCGCACAGGCCTCGAAGTCAGCCGCATCTGCTTTGGCTGCATGTCCTTTGGTAAAGTCACCGACGAGCGACCCTGGGTGCTTGGCCAGGACGAGGCGCGCCCGATGTTCCAGCGGGCCTGGGATGCGGGGATCAACTTCTTCGATACAGCCAATGTCTATGCCCAGGGCACCAGTGAGGAAATCACCGGCGCCATCATCAAGGAACTGGCGCCACGAGACGACGTGGTACTTGCCACCAAGGTGTTCGGGCGCATGCGGCCAGGCCCGAATGGCCAGGGCCTGTCCCGAAAGGCCATCCTCGCCGAAATCGACAACAGTCTGCACCGCCTCGGTACGGACTATGTCGATCTTTACCAGATCCACCGTTTCGACCCATTCACGCCAGTGGAAGAAACGATGGAGGCTCTTCACGACGTGGTCCGGGCTGGCAAGGCGCGCTATATTGGCGCCTCCTCGATGTGGGCATGGCAGTTCGCCAAGCTGCAACACGCGGCCGAAAGCCACGGTTGGACGAAGTTCGTGTCTATGCAGAACCAGGTCAGCCTGACATACCGCGAGGAAGAGCGCGAGATGATCCCACTCTGCCTCAACCAGGGCGTGGCTCTTTTGCCTTGGAGCCCGCTAGGCGGCGGCAAGCTCACTCGACCCTGGGGAACGCAGACCAAACGCGCTACCACTGACCGGTATAACAAGACGATGTATGAACAGGCCTCCGGCAACGACGAGGCGGTGGTTTCGGCAGTAGAGACCGTGGCCAAGGAGCGGGGGCTACCGATGGCACAGGTCGCCATGGCGTGGCTGCTGCACAAGAAGGGTATCACTGCCCCTATCGTGGGAGCCAGCAAGCTGTCGCATATCGAAGATGCTATAGCGGCTGAGGCTGTTATGCTCAGCGAAGACGAGATTGCCAAGCTGGAAGCGCCATACCAGCCGATGATGGTTTCAGGGTTCTAGGGAAATTTTTTATGACCACAGATGGACTTGTTATTCCGGACCTTGCGGGCAAGGCCGTCCTTATTACCGGCGCATCGACCGGGATCGGCGCGGCACTGGCCGTTGCCTTCGCAGCGCAGGGTGCTTCTGTCGGGCTGCATTACAATTCCAGCGTCGATGCCGCCACACAGCTAGCGGACCAGATCACGCAAGCCGGTGGGAATGTTGCGTTGATCAAGGCGGATGCCAACGAGTCTGCAGCGATGCGACAGGCGGTGGAGGAGACGGTGGCGGCCTTTGGTCGGCTTGACGGGCTGATCAACAATGCGGGCGGCATGGTGGCCCGCGTGGCCTACGCCGAAATGACCGACGAGCATTACGACGCGGTGATGGACCTCAACGGGCGCTCGGTACTGGCGGCCAGCGCGGCGGCCATTCCTCATCTCAAGGCGGCGGATGGTGGTTTTATCATCAACACCACCTCGATTGCAGCCCGCAACGGCGCGAGCAATGGTGCCGGCATCTATGGCTCCTCCAAGGCATTCGTGGCCAATGTCACTCGAGGCATGGCCAAGGAGCTCATTGCTTTTGGCATTCGGGTCAACGCTGTCGCGCCGGGCGTGATCACAACGCCGTTCCACGAGCGGTATTCAACGCCGGAGCAGATGAAGGCGGCGCTGGCCACCATTCCGCAGGGCCGACACGGCACTGTAGAGGACGTGGTGGGCACGTATCTGTTTTTGGCCTCCGCCTCGCTCTCAGGCTACATCATCGGCCAGGAAATCGAGGTCAACGGCGGCCAGCTGATGCCCTAAGGGGCAATGAAGGAACAAGTCATGAGCAAACGCATCGTTTTTACCGGCGGCAGCGGCAAGGCTGGCCGGCACGCCATCTCCTACCTGCGCGACCAGGGACACGAGATTCTCAACCTCGACCTCAAGCCGCTCGACATGGACGGCGTCAATACGCTGATCACGGACCTGACCGATAGCGGCCAGGTCTTCAACGCGCTCAGCATGCATTTCGACTTTGACGGTTTCACCACGGGAAAAGGCCCGGCGCCGGTCGATGCTGTCGTGCACTTTGCCGCAGTGCCCCGCGTGCTGATCCAGCCGGACAACGAGACATTCAAGGCCAATGTCGTATCGACGTATAATGTGATCGAGGCGGCCACCAAACTGGGCATCAGGAAGATCGTCATCGCCTCGAGCGAAACTACCTATGGCGTGTGCTTTGCCGAGGGCGATAAGGACTACCGCAGCTTTCCGCTCGAGGAAGACTATGACGTCGATCCGATGGACAGCTATGGGCTTTCCAAGGTGGTCAACGAAAAGACAGCGCGTGCCTTCGCGTTGCGCACCGGAGCCGACATCTACGCGCTGCGGATCGCCAACGTCGTGTCGCCCGAGGATTACGCAAACTTTCCCGGTTTCCTCGCCGACCCGCCCTCGCGCAAGCGCAACGCCTGGAGCTATATCGACGCGCGGGACCTAGGGCAGATCGTCGATCTTTGCATCGCCAAGGACGGGCTCGGCTTCCAGGTGTTTAACGCCTCCAACGACGAGATCACCGCAAACCAGCCGAGCGCCGAATTTCTCAAGAGTTGGGCGCCAGAAACGCCAATAACACGAGCTATGGGGGAGTGGGAGGCGCCGATCTCCAACCGCAAGATTCGCGAGGTGCTCGGCTTCAAGGAGCAGCATAACTGGCGGCAATATGTGCCTGGCGCCCGCCGGGATCGGTAAGCGCAGATAAACGGCGTTCACCTGCATTAGTTTAGTCGCTTCGCGTCTTTTTGTGATCCCCGCGGTCATTCGCCCCCGGAGTGATCGAGCGATCACCGGACGATACGTCGTAGATCGGTTCCGGTTGGCTGATCGGTTCCGGCTTGTCGTGCTGCAAGCCGAGGTCAGCAATGGCTGGATCACCGCCTTTGGTATTCACGTCCCCATTAAAAACCCGCTTCTGTTGCTCGCGTGTCTGCCGGCCCTGCGTGCTCTTTCCTGTCATCGAAGTTCTCCTTCCATGCGTCTCAACGCCTAGGTTGGCACAGGGTTCTCCACTCATAATCTCGGTTAAACGGAGCTGATAGAAAGAATGAGTTTGCGAAAACAACAAGCCGGCAGTGAAACACCCGCTTACCAGTTGAGCGCACCACACACGGTAGCCATTATTGAATGACCTTCATCCGTCCATGACGTCGGCCCTAACCCGACGAGGCGCTATCGAACTCGCCAACGTTAGGTAGGGTTTGCGCGAGCCCGTTGTCCGCAATTTCTCAAGTTGGATCCAATGGCCGCCGCGGCATTTTTGCACGCAGCGCCCAATCACGGCGCATGGCTATCTGGTGGGCGCCTAGCCCGCAGGCAGATCCTAAGCCGACTACAAAACCATAATTGGCATTTCCTACCACACCACCGATCAGCGTGGCGTATGCGAGAAAGCATACAGACCAAAAAATTGTGCGGGGTACTTCGTTTGGGTCGGGCAGAAATCCGGAAACCGCCTCGGAGCGACCGTTTTCACTCTGAATCTTTTGATCGCTCATCACGTGACTCCACGATGTCTCAACCGAGAATGCCAGATACTACAGTCGGTTCCCGCTCTACAGGCCGCAATGAGTTACACGATCGCGAGGGGTAGGGCCTACGCTCTTCCCAGAGGTGGATCACGAGACGATCCAAGGGGCGATAGCTGAGTGCAGCGCCGGGGGTACTACCCCAGCAGCGGGTGGGTGGTGGTTTCGCTGCAATTGGTCACAACTAGTGCAGAGGGTCGGTCGAAGCTATCGGACCAATCACATAGGCAGCATGGATCACTCGCTCGTTTGTGAAGACCAAAGTTGGGGGGCATCGCCACCAATATTAGCGGGAGGATCGTCACGTTCACCTAAGCCTTAGCGAACCAGTCCTCCGGCCCAGCGTTCGCCAGCCCAGCGTCCAAGGCGGTGCAGTGCGGGTTCGCTCCGGAGGTCTATTCCGCCTTGCCTTCAGTAACCGCGTAAGGAACGCGTGCCACCATAACCCGGCCTTCGTCCTCGATCTGGAACTCGCCCCTAGTCGGTTCATCAGCAAGAGCCATTGCGCCCTTTGCTGCAAATGATGCTTCCTCAAGCGCGTCATTTAGGGACTGCAGCTTTATGCCGTCTATGTCGACCTCGACCGGACTGGCGTCGGACTTATGATTGAAGAAAAAGCGGGGCATTTAGTTCACCTGAATATCCTTGCACCACCAACGGCGGACATGCACCACTAGTTCCTCGCAGAAGATCACCGACCGGCTCGTCTTGAGTGAGCGTGCCGGTCGTCAAGCGGTAGCGATACTAAAATTCTCGAAAACCTCGGCATCAATGCTCAGAGATGCCGCGCTGAGCCTCTTACTACTCTTAGGTCCACAGTACCGAAGATGTATCATGTACTTATTGTCACGCATCGAAACGCCAACAGCTTCGAACTCGCCACCAAAGTCTCGTCCTGCGAAATCTTGCAGTTGCACCCGGACTTTCTTCACTTATTATCTTTCATAAATATGATGCTCGACGCTCATCTAGCGCCCCGGAGGGCTAGAGTATTGTGAAGGTATTTGTCGGTTGAGCACAGGCGCAGCAACGACTAAGTGGCCGATTAGCTTCCTCAGCGAATGCACATAACTTGTATCTCAGGGCGATTTGCCCACGGTACGAACCGCTCTCGTGGCCATTGTAGGCCTTTGCGTTTCATAAAAATCGGCCAGATGACGGGCTATTTGATCAAGCGGGTCATCACAGAAGAAAGTGCGCACTAGATAGCGGCTTTCGGGAGTTCGTGACCCGACCTCAATGAGGGAAATGGGGTCGCTTGCTGACCGGCAAAAAACGGGATGGTATGCAAACTAGCAGCTTCCTAGGCGTAGCAAGCAGGTCCTGCGGCGTGCTTCGCATGGGCTGAAGAAAGAACAGCCTCCTCGAGAAGCAACCTTTGTAGGGAGGTACTACTTTGGCAGTGCCACTTCGGCTCCACCTGCTGCCAAGGTCGTCGATCCTGATGAATACCCGGAAACTGAATCCTCATGCTGGCGCGCGCATGGAACCTGTCGGCTTGCCTAGTGGGGTCCCAACAGAAGTGCAACAAAGCGACCAACCGCCATCAGCTGGAGTGGCATTTCGGCTTGCCGAGAGATTTCGCACGGGATCGGAAACCTGGATCTATCTTACCTCAAGCGAGCGTCGGGCTGAGGAAACGACCCGGGCACTGACGAACTTGCTGCCGGTGACGACCGTGCTGCATCTCCCTGCCTGGGACTGCCTCCCCTACGACCGGGCACCACCCAGCCGGGAGATCATGGGCAAGCGAATGCAAGTGTTGCGTCGCTGTCTTGAAAACAAAGGGCCGCTTGTCCTGGTTCTATCGGCCGAGGCCGCCATTCAAAAACTCCCACCTGCTGACGTGGTGGCGAGCGCCGTGTTGGTGCTCTCAACTGGGCAATCCCTCGATAGGGAAGCGCTCGAGCAATTTGCGCTCCGAACCGGATACACGATCGATGACAGGGTCGACGAGCCGGGTGAAATCGCCCTGCGCGGCAATGTCATCGACGTCTTCCCCGCCGACGCGGACGAGCCAGTGCGGATCACTGATGTCGACGGCGTCGTACAATCAATCATGCGCTACGATCCACGTACCCAGCGCACGCTTGACGAGATGGACAGCCTTGAACTGGGCCCGGCATCCGAAGTGATCAAGGATCCAGAAGAGCGCATGGCCGGCCAAGAGCATCGGCTTGCCGAACACTATGAAGCGCTAGCAAGCATTTTCGACTACCTGCCGAAGGCTCAACTGGTTTTCGCCGGACCTGTGCCCGAGCGCTTCGCCCGTGTGCACGAGCAGGTCATGGAGGCGCACGATTCCGCAGATCAGTTTGCCGAGGCGCATCCCTTGGGCATTGCGAGGCTCTACTTCGACCAGAAATCTTTTGATTTGGAAACGGAGAAACGCGAGCGGGTTGAGGCGGACGTTTCACAGTTGGAGGCGATCCCGAGCTTTGCTGCGGAACGCTTTCCCGGACGTGTTTTGGCCAATTATATCCG
>JAQGKG010000427.1 GCA_028290245.1 Devosia sp.
ACGCATATGGGGCTCGTTGCACTTGCACCCCGCACAAAATCGGCCGGACTATACAATTGCACCCCAGCGATTGCAAAGGCATTCAGGGCGCCGCAAATTGCCACGCCGAGCATAGGAAATCGTGACCTTGAAGAGCAAACAATACCTCGCTGATATCGCCAGCTCACTGAGCGAAATTGCCCTTTCACTCAAGGCGTTGGGCCTGAAGGAGTCGGGCTCTGAAGCCGTGCTCGGTTCGGCAAACGCTTACCATTGGGATGGCGATGCCGGTGTGTTGATCGCGGTGCCCCAGGTAAGCCGCGTGCCGCTGGCTATGCTGAAGGGCATCGATTCCGTGCAGGACATCCTGCTGCGCAATACCGAACAGTTCGCCCGGGGCCATGGAGCAAACAATGCCTTGTTGTGGGGCGCGCGCGGCATGGGCAAGAGTTCCCTGGTCAAAGCCATCCATGGCGACATCGCCGAACGGGCCGGCGAAGGCTTCGAGCGGCTGGTGCTGATCGAGATTGCGCGCGAAGACCTGGTTAGCCTCCCTACCCTGATGCGGCGCATCGGTGGCGAGACATCGCGCTTCATCGTGTTCTGCGATGACCTCAGCTTTGACAATGGTGAGACCAGCTACAAGTCGCTCAAGACCATTCTCGATGGTGGCCTCGAAGGCCGGCCGGAGAACGTGCTGTTTTACGCCACCTCCAACCGCCGCCACCTGATGCCGCGTGACATGATCGAGAACGAGCGTGCGACAGCGATCGATCCGGGCGAGGCTGTGGAAGAGAAAGTGTCGCTTTCCGACCGCTTCGGGCTGTGGCTTGGCTTCCACAATTGCGACCAGCCGACCTTCCTCGTCATGGTGCGGACCTATGCCGACCATTATGGGCTCGATATCGACGACGAGACTTTGAAGGCTCGGGCCATCGAGTGGTCAGCCACCCGCGGCGCCCGTTCGGGCCGTGTCGCCATCCAGCTGGTGCGGACATTGGCCGGCGAGATGGGCAAGCCGGTGTAGAAACGAAAAGGGCCCCCACTTTCGCGGGAGCCCTTGCTTCGTAGTACGTCGGATCAGCCCGCCAGCAGCGGCACCGGATCGACCGGTGTCGCGCCCTTGCGGAGCTCGAAATGGAGTTGCGGCTTGGTCACCGAGCCGGTCATGCCGGCGGCGCCGATAGAGTCACCGCGGGTGACGACAGCGCCTTTGGCGACGCTCATCGACTGCAAGTGGGCATAGGCGGAGACGTAGCCATTGGGATGGCGGATCAGCACGAGGTTGCCGTAGCCTTCGACGCCCGAGCCGACATAGATCACGGTGCCATTCTCGGCAGCCTTGACGGTCGAGCCTTCCGGCACTTCGATATTGATGCCGGTGCCCTTAGACGATGCGAAATCGACCAGCACGCGGCCGCTGGCGGGCCAACGGAACTTGTCATTACCCGACATTGCAGGCTCGGCGGCAGGAACGCTTGCCACCTGGGCCGGCGCGGCCTGAACCAGAGCCGCAAGAGGCGCTGAGGGCGGCGTGGTACCGAGCACAGGCTTTGCGGCCTGCAGCGCGTTTGGTGCCGCCTGCGGCAGGGTCTGCTGCATCGGTGCCGGTGCAGCCATTGGCGACGCGCTGGCGACCTGGATCGCAGCGGGCGCCTTGGTGGCGAGCAGGTCGGCGCGGCCTGGAATAATCACCTTCTGGCCAACCACGATCTTGTCGGGGGAGGACAGGCCATTGGCCTGTACGAGCGCCTGGGTGGTCACTTCATAGCGGCGGGCGATGGTATAAAGCGACTCGCCGCTGGCAATGGTGTGGGTGAAGGTATTGGTCGTCGCACCGGAAGCGGCCGGGGTCGCCGAAGCGAGCGACGGCACCGAGCTATTGGTGGGCAGGCTGCCGAGAACGGCGGGAGATGGCATCGGAGAGGCTGAAGCGAACGAGGGCTGGGCTTGCATGGCGGTCAGGTTCCCCTGGGAAGGCTGGTTACTCAGTACTGGAAGAGCTTGGGACTGGACCGGCGCCATCGGCGCGGCGAAGCCAGTCTGGTTAGGCTGGTTCCAGGCCTGCTGGGTTTGCGCTGGTTGGCTGTTCCAGCCGCCGCCCACATTTTCCGGGGGAACGAACTGGTTTTCAGCAACCATGGCCTGGGGACCACCGAGGCTTGAGGGCATCGGCTGGTTAAAACTATTGGGGGAGTTTGCAGGCACGGCGCTGGTGGTCGTCGGGTCGCCGAAGGTACGGCCACCTAGACTGGAACACCCAGACAGTGCAACGGCGGCAATCACCAAAGTGGTCATCGCAACGGCACCTTTGGGCGCCCGGCGGGATACGCGGATACTCATCAGCTTACTCGTACGCAGGTACTCAACACGAGTTTGAATCTAGGCCGGTAAGGTAAAGACGAGTTTAAGGCCGATGCGATTTGAGCAAATTCATGGCGGGGTGATTCCGGATTGGGTAAGGTTAAGAGACGGGGGCAAACCAAACATCGGAGTATCCCCACCTAACCTCCCCCTGATAGGGGGAGGGACCGATCCAGCTTCAAGCTTGATCCAGTCGAATTCACCGCCCGGATTCCTCCCACTCATCAGGGGGAGGCTAGGTGGGGGTACCCGCTAAAGAGAAAGCGTGCCCCTAAGCCGCTGCACCACATCCATATCCGTCTGCTGCAGGCGCATCGGCGTTACCGTG
>JAQGKG010000356.1 GCA_028290245.1 Devosia sp.
GGTGCCGGTGTCGATCTAGCGGGTGAATTCGATAGACTGACCGACAACGTTGATGGCGGAGGCGAAAGTGGCCTGGGGACGGTTGGTCAAGGCGGCGAGCATCTGGCCGACGTGATTGCTGTCGTCGTCGACGGCCTGTTTCCCGAGCAGCACGAGATCGGGTGTTTCCTCGGCGACCACTTTGGCCAGCAGCTTGGCGATGGCGAGGGTTTCGAGTTCGGCATCGGTTTCGATCAGGATGCCGCGATGGGCGCCCATGGCGAGGGCGGTGAGAATGACATCATTGGCCGCCTTGGGACCGATGGAGACAATGACGATCTCGTCGCCCTGCCCAGCCTCCGACAGTTGCACGGCGGCTTCAACGGCGTGCTTGCAGAACGGGTTCATCGACATGCGGACGCCAGAGGTCTCGACGCCCGTGCCATCGGGGCGGACCCTGATGCGAACGTTGTGATCGACGACGCGCTTGATGGCGACGAGGATTTTCATGGAGCACCTCCGGCAAGTTGGCGGTGTCATGACAAATATGAATCATACGGGCAAGCCGCGCCGCGGGAATTCTGGGCCAGTGAAGTCCGGTTTATTGGAAAAGCCTACCGGTGGCAGGGGTGCGACAACGGTCGCAATGCTGTGTTAGTGTTGACGGCATGGATTGGGACAGCGACACTGACCCAGAATTGACTGCTTCGGACCCATTTTTATGCCTGTTATCAATCGCATCGCCGAATTTCACGACGAGATCGCCGCATGGCGCCAGGATTTCCACGCCAACCCGGAAATTCTCTATGAGGTAGTGCGGACTGCCGGCGTGGTGGAGCAGAAGCTGCGGGAATTTGGCGTCGACGAGATTGTAACCGGCATCGGGCGGACTGGGGTCGTCGGCATTATCAATGGCCGGACCAATACCAGTGGGCGCACTATTGCCCTGCGGGCCGACATGGATGCGCTGCCGGTGACCGAAAAGACCGGCAAGGAATATGCGTCAACCGTGCCGGGTAAGATGCACGCGTGCGGGCATGATGGGCACACCGCCATGCTGCTGGGGGCGGCGAAGTATCTCGCCGAGACGCGGAATTTCGATGGACGGATCGCGCTGATCTTCCAGCCTGCCGAAGAAGGCGGCGCTGGCGGCAAGGCGATGCTGAACGACGGGCTGGTCGAGAAATTCGGGATCGATGAGTTTTACGGGATGCATAACTGGCCTGGCATGCCAGCCGGGCATTTCGGCATCCGCGCCGGCGGCATCATGGCGGCGACCGATCGGTTTTATATCGACATCATCGGCCAAGGTGGCCATGCGGCTCGCCCGCAGACGACGGTGGATCCGATCATCGTGGCGGCCAATATGATTGTCGGAATGCAGTCCATCGTGTCGCGCAATGTCGACCCGCTGGCTAATGCCGTGTTGTCGGTGACCATGGTCGAGGCTGGCGAGGCGGATAACGTGATTTCGCGCACCGCCAAGATCACCGGCACGGTGCGCACGCTGGCGCTGGATGTGCAGGACCTGATCGAGCAGCGGCTGGTGGATTTCGTACCGCAGTTTGCCAAGAGCTTTGGCGCCGAGGCGACGGTGCGTTATGCGCGGGGTTATCCGGTGACGGTCAACTCGCCCGAGCAAACCGATTTTGCCGCCGAAGTGGCGCGGGATGTGGTGGGCAGCGACCGTGTTGATGCCGACACGCCGCCGTCGATGGGTGGCGAGGATTTTTCCTTCATGCTGGAAGAGCGGCCGGGGGCCTATATTTTCCTCGGCAATGGCGACAGTTCGGAGCTGCATACGGATACGTATGATTTCAACGACGAGCTTATTCCGGTTGGGGTGACTTATTGGGTGAGGCTGGCGGAAAAAGCGCTCCCGGTGGGGTGATGCCGGGGACTCCGCGTTTGTGACTCACTTCCTCCCTACCCTCCCCTCAAGGGGGAGGGTTTCTGCCGGTGGACTTGGAGAGTTCGTGCCGACGATAATGCCCATGAGTGGAGATTAACCCTCCCCCTTGAGGGGAGGGAAGGGAGGGGGTGCGATGGTGACGATTGCGCAGAAGCTCCGGAAGAACCCGAGTGTTGCAGAGGTGCGATTTTGGACGCTGATCGAGTCGCTTCGGCTTGGGGGTTATCACTTTCGCAAACAGGTGCCGCTGGGGCCGTTCATTGTCGATTTCGCATGCCACCATGCCAAGCTTGTGGTCGAAATCGATGGCGATAGTCACTACACGGACGAAGGCTTGGACAAGGATCGCAAGCGTGATGCCGCTTTGGCAGAGCACGGATTTACGGTGCTGCGGTTTAGCAACCTGGACGTGCTGGATAATCCTGATGGGGTTTACGAAACGCTGATGGCGGTTTTAGGCCAAAGACCCCCCTCCCTTCCCTCCCCTCGAGGGGGAGGGTTAAGAAGAGGCCTCCTCTTATAGGGAGGTGACATCGTGGCGGCGGGGTGATCTGCCGACACCGGAATATTCAGTTTAAAAGACCATGCCCACCATTTCCTCCCTCCTCCCCACCATCCTTACCCTCGCCATCTCTGTGTTTGGAGGTGGCATCGCTACGCTGCTTGGGTTGCCGGCTGGGTGGTTGATGGGTGGGGCGCTGGCGGTGTCGATAGCCTCGATGGCGGGGGTGAAGGTTCATATGCCCAGCCGGTTGCGCGATGTGGTGTTCGTGGTGATCGGGATGTCGATGGGTGCGAGTGTGGCGCCGGACAGTTTGCAGCTGATTGCGAGCTGGCCGATCAGCCTCGCGGGGCTGGTGCTGGAACTGGTGCTGATCATTTCGTTGACCGGCTGGATGCTGGTGAAGGTGTTCAAGCTCGATAGGGGCACGGCTTATCTCAGCTCGTTTCCCGGCCATCTGTCGTTCATCATGAGCATTGCCGGGGCTGGAGTTGGCGACGCGCGGCAGATCGTGATCATTCAGGTGATCCGCATTCTGATGCTGACCATCGCGGTGCCGATTGGCGCGGTGTTTCTGCCGATCGACCATTTTACGCCACCGGCACCCACCGCGTTTCTCAGCCTGTGGCAATTGCTGGCGCTGGCGGCGGGATGCGTGGCGATGAGCCTGGTGTTTGGCAAGCTTAAGGTGCCCGCGGCCTATGTGCTCGGCTCTATGGCTGCAGCGACTGCGGCAAAGCTGGCGGGCCTTTACACCGAAGCCATGCCAGTGCCACTGACGATCGTCGCCTTCATTCTCACAGGCGCACTGATCGGCTCGCGTTTTGCGGGCATCACGCGGCGTGAGTTCATGACCGCCGCCAAGGGAGGGCTGATCGCGACAGCCATGACGATAGGGATCGTGACCCTGGTCACCGCGGGAGTCAGCCTTTTTGTCGACATGCCATTTGGGCAAATTTGGCTGGGGCTATCGCCCGGTGCGCTGGAAGGCATGGGGGCGTTGGGAATTGCGCTGGGCTATGACACGGCGTTTATTGCTGCCCACCATGTGATCCGCCTGCTGCTGTTGAGTTTCGCCATTCCAATGGTAGTGGTGTTTATCCGGCGGCGCGAAGCCGCCACATTTGCGCGGCAAAATAAGGCAGAACCACAGGATTTCGATAAATGAGCAAACCTCTTGCCTTCAGCCTGATCGCCTTTGCCCTGATGGCGGCGCCAGCTGTAGCCGCGCCAATTTGTTCGGGCAGCTTTGCCTTGGACCGCGAATTTTATTCCGAGAGCGATCTAACCAATTATTACTATGACATTTTGCGCAGCAACGGCGTCGATGTTAGCCGTGCTGAAATCTGGGGCGGTTGCGTTCGCGCCTTCGTTCGGCAGCCCGATGGCACCGAACAGATGCAGTTTTTCGAGCCGATGGGCCTGCGGCGCGTCGAGTAGCATCGGCTCAGATCAGACAGCAGGTGGAATGGGGAGCAGTGCTCCCCATTGATGTTTATGCCGCACTAAGGCTGAGCGGGCGCCCTGCGGGTACTGGCACGAAGGCGTAACCATTGGCGCCAAGGGTCAGGGCCGTACCGTTGAGGTCGGCGTTTTGTGACACGGCTTCGAGGGTTGTGCCGTCGAGCAGACCGGTAACGGTCAGAGACTGTGGCTCGGCTGACAGATTGAAGACGCACAGCAGGCCGTCATTGCCTTCGAGACGGGTGAAGGCCAGCACCGGCTCTGCAGTCTTGAGGAAGGCGATCTCGCCGGTTTGCAGGCAGGGGTGCTGCTTCCGCCACACCAGCGCCGCGCGATAGAAGGCCAGCGTCGAGCTTCCATCGGCATTCTGGGCGGCGACACTGAGCACGGATTGAGCCGGCTTGATTGACAGCCACGGAGTGCCGGTGGTGAAGCCATTCGGCGCGTCGCCTGCATCCCAGGGCATTGGCGTGCGGCAGCCGTCGCGGCCTTTGTCTTCGGGCCAAAAGCGGATGCCGCGCGGGTCGGTCAGTTCCTCGAACAGCAGATCGGTTTCAGGCAGGCCAAGCTCTTCGCCCTGATAGAGGCAAACCGAGCCCTTGAGTGACAGCACCAAGGCCGCGGACTGGCGGGCGAGCTCGGCCGGCGACTGGCTGTGCTTGGCCCAGCGCGTCATGTGGCGCGGCACGTCGTGGTTGGAAAAACTCCAGCACGGCCAGCCATCGGGCCCCACACTGAAGAAAGTTTCTATGCGTTCGCGGAAATGGGCTGCAGTGTAGTAATTGCCTAGAAAATCGAAGCCGTAGCACATGTGCAGCGTATCGCCGCCGGAGGTGTATTCGGCCATCAACTGCACGGATTGGTGGCTGTCCCCCACCTCGCCGACCGAAGCGGCGCCGGGGTATTCATTCAGCAGCGTGCGCACGCGCTTGAGGAAATCGAGGTTTTCCGGCTGGCTCTTGGAGTATTTGTGCTCCTGCATGTCATAGGGATTGACCGCATAGGGCAGATGTTCCGGCAGCTGGTTGGGCGGATTGGAGCGCAGCTGCTTGTCGTGGAAATAGTAGTTCACGGTATCGAGGCGGAAGCCATCGATGCCGCGTTCGAGCCAGAAGCGCATGACATCGAGCACGGCCTGCTGCACGTCGGGGTTATGGAAATTGAGGTCCGGCTGGCTGGCAAGGAAATTGTGCAGGTAATATTGTCCACGCGTCGGGTTCCATTCCCAGGCACGACCGCCGAATACGGCAGGCCAGTTATTGGGTGGGGAGCCATCAGGCAGCGCATCTGCCCAGACATACCAGTCGGCCTTGGCATTGGTACGGTTGAGGCGGCTCTCCTGGAACCAGGGATGCAGGTCCGAGGTATGGCTGACCACCTGGTCCATGATGACCTTCAGCCCGAGCGCATGGGCCTGTTCGACGAGGCTGTCGAAATCATGCAGCGAGCCGAATAGCGGATCGACGTCGCGATAATCGGAGACGTCGTAGCCCATGTCGGCCTGCGGCGAACGGGTAATGGGCGAGAGCCAGATGCAATCGACGCCGAGGCCGGCGATATGATCGAGCCGGCGAATGATGCCCGGCAAATCGCCGACGCCATCGCCATTGCTGTCCTGAAACGACCGCGGATAAACCTGATAGATCACCCCGCCACGCCACCATTCGGTCATGCTCGTCTCCATATTGATTCTTCGAGGCTAACGGGTCGCAACACAGAAGTGAATCGTGGCATTGCGCAAGTCGGCGTTGCTAGCGTGATCGGGAAGCAGGACTGATCTATTTCGACGCCAGAAAAATTGGGTCGACTTCGATCAGCTGCAACGACGTGACCATCGCCAGTGTGCCGGTCTTGTATTTGAGAAAATGCGGGGTCTGGATGTGGGTCTCGTAGGCTGCGCGGGACGCGTAGACCTCGAGTAACCGGATATGATGCGGACGTTCCTTATCCGACACTGCATGCAGCATCATGACGCCCGGCTCACGCCCGATCGAGGCTGCAATTTCTTCGGTCAGGAGTGCCGTATAAGCAGGAAGCTGGGCAGGATCGACGTCGATTTCAGCAATGCGCACCATGCGTTGATCGCTCATTTATTAGACCACGGCTGAGATCAGGGGCTCGCCGGCGAAATGCGCGTCGAGGTTGGCGACCAGCAGCGCGCCCATGGCATCGCGCGTCTGGTGGGTGGCGCTGCCTTGATGGGGGGATAGCACGACGTTTTCGAGCGCGAAGAAGGCCTCGGGAACCTGGGGTTCGTTTTCGAAGACGTCGAGCGCGGCGCCGCCGAGGCCGCCAGTCTGCAGCAGTTCGAGCAGGGCGGGCTCATCGACCAGAGTGCCGCGAGCGACATTGATCAGCATGCCCTTGGGGCCAAGGGCAGTGAGGACTTCGCGCGAGACGATGCGGTCGGTGCCCGCGCCGCCGGGCGCGATGATGACGAGGCAATCGCTGTCGCGGGCCATGTCCACGAGGTTTTCGTAGAAAATGTGCGGTTCGGAAGGCTGGCGTTTGCGGCCGTGATAGACCACGCGCATTTTCATGGCCTGGGCGCGGACGGCGATTTCCTTGCCTATGCGGCCGAGGCCAAGAATGCCGACGGTCTTGCCGGTGAGTTCGGTGAAGAGGCCAAAATTGGCGTTGGGCCATTTGCCCTGGCGGACAAACTGATCGCTTTGCGGAATGCGTCGGGCGAGGGCAATCATCATGCCGATGGTGAGTTCGGCGACGGCGTCATTGAGCACGTTGGGCGTGTTGGTGACGCGGATATTGCGCGCCTTGGCGGATTTGGTGTCGATATTGTCGTAGCCGACGCCGAAGCTGGCGATGATTTCGAGGTTGGGCAGGGCATCCATCAGGTCGGCCTGCACGCCGGAGCCGGCATGGGCGAGGATGCGGGCGCCATTTTCAGCCAGCCATGCGTTGGGGTCGGCCTGCTCGTGCAGCTTGTGGACAGCGTAGCGCTCGGCGAGTGCGGCTTCACAGCTAGCGAGGAGCTTGCCGGTTTGCAGGATTTCGATGGTCATGGATATTCCTGTCTTGGCAGTTGGGTCGGACATACGGAGTGTTC
>JAQGKG010000038.1 GCA_028290245.1 Devosia sp.
CTTGTACCATCCGACCCACCCACCGCTTCCGCCTCTCCCCTTGCGGGAGAGGGTGCCCGAAGGGCGGGTGAGGGGGCCTTGCTCGCTGATCTAGTCCCCCAACCCTTCTCCCGCTTCGGCCTCTGGCATCCCACAACCGGCATGACCGACGAAGCCGGCCTGCGCGCCATCCACGCCGATCACCAGCCAGATTCCTCCCCCTCACAGGGGGAGGCTAGGTGGGGGTCTAGCGCCCGCTACATCCCCATCCTGTTCTACCGCGCCGCCCTCGAAGGCGCTGGCACCGACACCATCGCCGCGATCATCGCCGAACTCGAAACCCAAGGCCTTGAACCGGTTCCACTGCTGGTCTCCTCCCTCAAGGAAGCCCCGTGCATCCGCTTCGTGCAGAACGCCCTCTCCGCATTCCCGCCCTCCGCCATCTTCAACCTGACCGGCTTTGCCCTTGGCATCGACGGGCTAGACGACAAGTCCAACCCCTTCTCGACTTCGGACGCCCCGGTCATCCAACTGATCCAGTCCGGCCGCTCCGAGGCGCAATGGGCTGTCGATAGCCAGGGCCTCAGCTCGAAAGATATGGCGATGTTCCTCGTCATGCCCGAAGTCGACGGCCGCCTCGCCGGCCTCATCGTCGGACACAAGGCCGACGCCATCTGGCACGATCGCTGCCAGGTCCCCCTCACCAGCTACACCCCCGACACCTCCGGCATCCGCCGCGCCGTCACCCTCGCCAGCAATTGGTCCACCCTCCGTGCCACCCCACGCCGCGAGCGCAAGGTAGCGATAGTCCTCGCCAACTATCCCATCCGCGACGGCCGCCTCGCCAACGGCGTCGGCTACGACGCCCCAGAGTCGACGGTGCGCATACTGCAGGCGCTGGAAGGCGCTGAGTACGATGTCTCCGCATTGCCATCGGATGGCGCCGACCTCATTGCCCGGTTGCAAGCCGGTCCAACTAACGCCGACACGACGCGTGGCACGTCGCCGGCACAATTGCCGCTCGACCGCTACCTCACCCTCTTCGCCAGGCTCCCAGCCAAGATCCAGCACGAAGTCGCCACTCGCTGGGGCCACCCCTCCAGCGATCCCTTCGTCCGCGATGATGCCTTCCATCTCCCGGCGCTGATCTTCGGCAACGTCGCCATCCTGCTGCAGCCCGCCCGCGGCTATCACCTCGATGAAACCCTGAGCTATCACGACCCCGCTCTCGTCCCGCCCCACGCCTATATCGCCGCCTATCTCTGGCTGCGCCATGAGTTCGGCGCGCATGCGCTGATCCACAATGGCAAGCACGGTACCCTCGAATGGCTACCCGGCAAGGCGACGGCGCTCGACGAAGCCAGCTATTCCGGCGCGCTTTGGGGCCAGCTGCCCCATCTCTATCCGTTCATCGTCAACGATCCCGGCGAGGGCACCCAGGCCAAGCGGCGCAGCGGCGCCGTCATCATCGACCACCTGGTGCCGCCGCTGACCCGCGCCGAAACCTACGGCCCGCTGAAAGACCTCGAGGCGCTGCTCGACGAATATTACGCCGCCTCTGGCATGGACCGCCGTCGCCTCGCTGACCTGAAGCGCCGCATCCTGGATTTCACCCGCGATAGCCGCCTCGACCGCGACATCGGCCTGCCCGAGGACGAAACCGAAGCGCTGATCAAGATCGACAACTTTCTCTGCGATCTCAAGGAAGCGCAGATCCGCGACGGCTTGCATATCTTCGGCCAATCGCCGCAGGGAGAAATGGAACGCGATCTCATCGTCGCGCTGGCCAGAGTACCGCGCGGCGACGGGGGCGGGGATAACTCTTTGATCCGCGCCTTGGCCGACGATCTCAAGCTCGGTTTCGATCCGCTCACCGCCAAGCTCGGCGAGCCTTGGACCGGCCCCCTGATATCTCGTTCAGAATCCGTTCATCCGCAAACCATCCGCAGCATCGGCGACGTCGTCGAACACCTCGAGTCCATCGCTGCCGATCTGGTCGACGGCAAACTTATCCCCGCTGTTGATTGGACTGCCACCCGTGCCGTTCTCGACACCGTCGAAACCATCATTCGTCCCCGCCTTGCCGCTTCCGGACCAGCCGAAATGGCGGCACTCATCGATGGTCTCAATGGCAAGTTTATCCGCCCCGGCCCCTCCGGCGCACCGTCGCGCGGGCGCCTCGACGTGCTGCCCACCGGCCGCAATTTCTACTCGGTCGACGCTCGCGCCGTGCCCACGCCAACCGCTTGGGAGCTCGGCATGAAATCCGCCGAAAGCCTCGTCCTGCGCCACCTCCAGGACCACGGCCACCATCTCCGCTCGGTCGCCCTCTCGGTCTGGGGCACCGCCAATATGCGCACCGGCGGCGACGACATTGCCCAGGCCATGGCGCTGATCGGCGCCAAGCCGGTCTGGGACCCCGGCTCCCTCCGCGTCTCGGGATACGAGATCATCCCGCTGCCAAAACTCGGCCGCCCGCGCGTCGACGTCACCCTGCGCATTTCCGGCTTTTTCCGCGACGCCTTCCCGGCCCAGATCGCCCTGTTCGACCGCGCCATCCGCGCCATCGGCGCTCTCGACGAGCCGACGGACGACAACCCGATCGCCGCCACTATGCGCACCGATGCCCTCGGCCTGATCGCCGTTGGCGAGGACGAAGCCGCCGCAGGTCACCGGATTTTTGGTTCAAGGCCAGGGACTTACGGCACCGGTCTCAATGCGCTGATCGATACCGGCGCCTGGTCCACCAAGGCCGATCTTGCCAAGCAGGTGCTCGACTGGGGCCAGTATGCCTATGGCGCAAAAGCCGCCGGCACCCCCCAGCGCGACCGCTTTGCAGCCCGCCTCAGCGACATCGACGCCGTGGTCCACAACCAGGATAATCGCGAGCATGACCTGCTCGACAGCGACAACTATTACCAATTCGCCGGTGGTCTCTCAGCCGCCGCCGAGACCCTGACCGGCCATCAGCCCGCTGCCTATCACAACGATCATTCGCGCCCCGAACGGCCTGTGATCAAGACGCTGGAAGAGGAAATCTCCCACGTCATGCGCAGCAGAGTGGTCAATCCTAAATGGATCGCCGGCATGCAGCGCCACGGCTATCGCGGCGCCTTTGAAATCATCGCCACTGTCGATTTCATGTTCGCCTTCGCCGCCACCACCGGCGCCGTCAAGACCCATCACTTCGACCTCGCCTTCGAGGCTTTCGTCGAGGATGACGCGACCCGCGACTGGCTGAAAT